>JAPPNY010000175.1 GCA_028818385.1 Spirochaetaceae bacterium | reverse complement strand
AATCGGCGGACGCGCCTACTTTTTCTCCACTCCTGCGCGAATATGCCGGGATGACCGGGATCGCATCGGCGGGCATCTCGGCGGCCAGCTCCGGGTGGCTGATGAGCACGTCGCCCCAGAGCTGCGTGGTGAGCCCGCGCCGGCGCACCAGCTCGTGCACCTGCCGGACGTAGTCCAGGTAGACCGGTCCCGTGCCGCGCTCCTCGACGACGCGGCGCGAGCGCGCCAGGCCGATGCGCGCCTCGTCACAGCCGACGTGCACCTGCCGGCTCGTGAAGTGCGGGAGCAACTCTTCCAGCAACTCGTCCACCAGCGCGATCGAGCCGGGATCGGTCGGGCAGAGGGTGCCGTACAGGCCGCGGTGCGGGAGGAAGACCGCCGGATCGTCGTCCTCGCACAGCGGCCGGTAGCGCGGATGGACCATCCAGCGCGCCAGGTGCCCGAAGGTGTTCTGGTTCGGCACCAGCTCCACGTGGCGTTCGCGGCAGTAGGCGTCCAGCTCCATCACCTGCTCGCCGGTCATCGGCGACCAGTCGGCCCACACCTCCCGGTGGTTGCGGTAGGCGAAGGTGTGCTCGGTGTAGAGCTGAAGCTGGTTGACTTTCCATTCGCTCAGCAGGTCGACCAAGCCGCACAGGCTCGCCATGGTCGGCACCCGGTCGCGGCTGATGTCAAGCATCAGGCCGCGATGGGCGATGTCGGGGTGGTCGGCGATCCGCAGGCACGGCAGGACGCCGCCCCGTGCCTGCCGCACGATCTGCCGCGCGATCTGCCGCAGCGTCATCGCCCCGTAGAAGGCGCCCGCCTCGTCATGGCCGGCGATGTCGATGCGCTCCGGGCCGACGGTGAGCAGGTAGCCCTGTGGCCTGGTCACGCGGCCCGGGTCGACGGCGACCGTGGCGCCGATCTCCGGTCCGGAGCCGCCGTGCGCGGTGAGCTGCCAGCTCGCGCCGGCCCCGGCGAGCGCGTCGCGCATCGCGGCGCCGATACGCAGCAACGCCGTCCGTTCGCCTCCGGTCAGATGGATAAGCCTGCCGGGCCGGAGCCGGTGGCCGCCGTGCTCCCGCCGAAGGCGCTGCGGCGCCGGCAGGAGGATCGGGTCCCGGACGTCGGGGTCGCGACTCGCCACGGTCGTATTACCAGCGGCAGCTTACCGGGTACGCGTGGATCGCATCATCCGGCGTGAGTATCGTGGCCGTTGCGCCGAGCGCGGCTGCGACCAGCAGGCGGTCGAACGGGTCACGGTGAAGCGCCGGCAACTCGGAGGCACGATAGATGTCGTTCCGCTGCAGGCGCAGGCAGTCCATGCTCCAGGCTGCGATCTGCTGCTCGATCCAGTGCCTGGGGGGATCGGGCAGGATGATCTTGCCGGCGCTCCACTTGAGTGCGATTTCCAAAGCCGACACATCGCTCCACAGCAGAACGGTTTCCGGGGCGTCGATCGCTTCCGTCGCCGTCGCCGAGAGCCGCTGCGGCTCGGTGCACAGCCAGATAAACGTACAGGTATCCAACAGGTAGCGGTTCACAGGCCCCACTCGCCCATATCCTCATCCGAAAGCGGTTGAAACGCGTCGGCGGAGTAGTGCACCGGCGGCGACGTGAGCGTGCCTGCTTTCGGACGCCGGGGCACGGGGTGGTCGATGGCGGTGAGCCGTGCGACCGGCGTGGTGCCGTTGAGGATGATGATGGTCTCCCCCGCCTGAACCTCCCTCAGCATCCGGGAGAGGTGGGTCTTCGCCTGGTGGACACTCGCGGTCTTCATGGTGAGGGAAGCGTATATGACTTAGTCATGCCTAAGTCAACTCTGCGGGACGGCCGGGCCTCGCTGGGCTGTTTCGGCGTCGAACCAAGCCCACATGCCCGGCGTGTCGGCTATGATGGCCGGAGCTTCCATCGTGAATCCGCTGTTGGCGACTCCTGCCGATGCCGAACCGGCCCTGCTGCAGCGCCGGATCGCCGAAGAGGGATATGTGTTCGCGCGCGGGCTCCTCGATCCCGATCTGGTAGGCGAGGCGCGCGGGCTGGCGGCACGGCTCCTGGAAGAGGCCGGCCTGGCGTCCGGGTCGGACCGTCCGGTCTGGTCAGGCCGTGCGCCGCGGGAGAACGAGCTGGCCTCGGACGGGCCGCTGGTCTCCGCGGTTGCGGAGGACGGCGTCATCTGCCGGCTGGCCCATTCGGCCGAACTGGTCGCGTTCCTGCAGCGGCTGATCGGCGGCGAGGTGTTCGTCTGGAAGGACTGCGCGGCGCGCCTGCGCATCATGCTGGGCGACCGCGCCGACGACGCCGGGGCCGGCGGACCGCTGCGCTTCTCCTTCAGCACGCCGGCGCACCAGGACTTCTACTTCTTCCGTCCCGTGCGCACGCTCACCTGCTGGATCCCGCTGATGGACATCGACCAGTCGGTGGGCGGCCTGGCGCTGCGTCGGCGGTCGCACCGCGACGGCCTGTGGGCGACGTGGTGGAAGGGGACGGAGTTCCTGGGCGTGCCCGCGACCGCCGCGCAGGCAGACGCATGGCGCTGGGACGGCGCCGTCCCGGTGGCCGGCACGGTCGAGCCGGTCGATGGCGAGGAGGACCCCGAGAGCGGCTGGCTGCGCTCCGACTACCACCCCGGCGACGCGCTCATCTTCGCCGGCGAGACGCTGCACGCCGGAGTGCCGAACCGTTCCGAGGCGATCCGCCTGTCGGCCGACGTGCGTTACCAGCCGGCCGAATCTCCCCTGCACTGGGAAGCGAAGCAGCCGATCGCCCGCACGCAGGCGTACTTCGGCGAGATCCTGTCGGCGCTCGACGATTTGCAGGCCGGCCCCGGCCACTTCGAGCGCGCCTGGGAAGCGATGCGGGTCGCCGGCCCCGACCCGGATCGCGGCGTGCACGAACGAGTTGAGCATACGCTCGCCGAGTTGCGCAGACGCTGAGCGACCCACCCGATGCAGTTCGACACACAAGGCAGCCGGGGGATTTTGGCAGGCCGGATCACCGTTTCGTTCCGCAACTGGAAGCGCCCGCACGCGGCGGTCGGCGGCGTCTATCGCCTGCGCCCCTCCGGCGCCGTAAAGGTCACCAATGTGCGGCCCGTGCGCCTGTGCGACATCGAAGCCGGTGACCTCCGCCGCTCCGGATTCGACAGCGTCGCCGAGGTAGCCGGATTCCTGAAGCTGCCGGAGTCTGCGAACGTCACCCGCGTCGAGTTCGAGCTGACCGACGAGCCGGCAGGCAAGCCCCTTCCCGAGTTGAGCGCCGACGAGGTGGTGACGCGCCTGCAGGCGACCGACCGCCGCAGCGCGGCGCCCTGGACCGCCGGCGTGCTGGCGCTCATCCGGGACCATCCTGCCACTCGCGCCGGCGACCTGGCGCCGCGGATGGGCTGGGAGACCCCGGCCTTCAAGGCGAACGTGCGCAAGCTCAAGGCGCTCGGCCTCACGCTGAGCCTGGAGGCCGGCTATCGCCTCACAGATTTGGGCGAGCAGGTCGCGACCCTGATGTCGGACCGACCGAGCAACCGCCGGTAACCGCGTTCAGCGGCCGGTATCCACCTCCGTGCAGCCGGCCAGGTCGCCGGAGCGGCAGGCCTGCCCCTCGATCACCTCGATCCGGCGGTTCGCTTCCTGGCGGCGCCAGCGGGTGCGCAGGCCGGAGGGCCAGTCGATCTCGACCACGTCGGCCACCCTCGCCTCTCCCAGGCCGAAGTGGACGGTCAGGGTGCTCTGCGAGTGGCCGCCGGAGCCTCCCTTCACCTGCCGCATCATGGTCAGCTCGCCGGCCCGCACCCGGACCACGGCGCCGATGGCGTCCCGGTTGCTGCGCGTGCCGGTCAGCCGGAGCTGCAGCCAGCCGCCGTCGGAGGGCGTGTCGTTGCGCAGCAACTGCAGCGAGCAGGCCGGGCGGGTGTTGCCGCATACGTGCTGGTTGACCACGGCGATGTCCAGGTCGCCGTCACCGTCGTAGTCGGCCACGGCGCTGCCGCGGCTGGCGCCGGTCCGGTAGCCGGCGGCGGCGCCGACGTTGGTGAACGTGCCGTCGCGGTTGTTGGCGAACAGCAGCTCGCTCCCGGCGCCCATCATGGTCGCCACGTACAGGTCCTCCCAGCCGTCGTGGTCGGCGTCGAGGAAGTTGACCCCCCAGGAATCGTCGCCGGCGACGCCGGCGGCCACGGCGACGTTGTCGTCGAGCAGGTCCCCCTCGCCGCCCATATAGAGCACGTTCCCGAACGGCGGGCTCTCGTGCGGGGTGCCGTCCAGCAGGTCGGAGATGTACAGGTCCCAGCGGCCGTCCAGATCGACGTCCGCCACGTCGATGCCCATGGCCGCCTGCGCGTCGTCGCCCACCCCCGGGATCTCCTCCGGCGGCAGCTCCACCAGCACGCCGTCGCGGTTGCGGTAGACCTGGTCCCAGTGGTGCGGCCATGACAGGTCGTAGCTCACGTTGCCCACGTACACGTCCGGCCACAGGTCGCCGTCGAGGTGGGCCGCCAGCACCGCGAAGCCCGACCGCAGCGCGCTCGTGGGCACCGCCACCGGCTCGAAGGTGCCGTCGCAGCGGTTGCGGTACAGTCGGTCGCGCTGCGCATCCAGGCCGGCCCGGTTGATGACCGAGTGGCCGACGTACAGGTCGACGCATCCGTCGCGGTCGTAGTCCAGCCACGCCGCCGCCTTGGTACGGTAGGCCGGCTGCTCTCCGAACGGCTCGGGGGCGAGGTCGTCTACGCCGGCGGGCGCGGCCACCTCCTCGAACAGCGGCCGGCCGGCCGGGATGCGGCCGCCGTGCTCGGCGAGCAGGTTCTTCAGCAACAGATTGGGCGGGCCGTCCGGCACGTTGCTGCCGTGCAGGTACCATTCCTGCCGGTCGGTATAGACGTAGATGTCGGCGTCGCCGTCGTTGTCGTAGTCGGCGAAGAGCGAGCCCGACATCTCGTACGCGGGGAGCTCCGGGAGCAGGTGGTGCGCGGCCTCGAACGTGCCGTCCCCGAGGTTGCGGAACAGCCGCGGCGGGAACTCCGGGTCGCCGCCGACCGCGAACAGGTCCGGCCGGCCGTCGCGGTCCACGTCGACCCAGTTGACGCCCAGGCTGTGCGCGGAGCGCGAGTGATACGTGTCGCCCGACACGCCCGACTCGATGCTGACGTCCGTGAAGCGCAGCGGCGGGAAGCGGGCGGCAACCGCCGGGTCCAGCGCCGCTGCAGCACGGGCCTGCTCCCCCGACTCGGCGGCCCGCACGGCCGGCTCGGCGGCGTGCAGGCGCAGCGCCGGCCATTCCGGCAGCAGCGCGCTCACGCCCAGGACCGCGAGCCCGCCGGCGGCCGCGATCGCCCAGGTGCCGGCGGCATAGGCGCCGATCCCGCGCCACGGGATCGCCCGCGACAGGCCCCAGAAGGTCACCGGCCCGCCGGCCGCGGCCGCGAACAGCAGCGCCGCCGCGGGCGCGCTGCCGGCCCCCAGCAGCAGCAGCACCGTCACCAGCGGGATCTCGAACAGCAGCGGCACGTTGATCAGCACGCCGAGCGTCGCCGCGACCAGGACCCCGGCCAGGTTGTCGCCCAGGA
This sequence comes from Spirochaetaceae bacterium, assembly GCA_028818385.1. The sequence continues at coordinate 3,776 of JAPPNY010000175.1, read as the reverse complement.
ACGCCTCCACCGTCTCCGGACTGAGCACCTGGATGGCGGCGCCGGACACCAGGCCGGCGGCCACCATGATCGGCCCCATCTGCAGCAGCATGCGGCCGGAGGCGCGCCACCAGGCCGGCAGCCCGTCGGCCAGCACCTGCCCCCAGGTGGCGGCGGGGTCGGGCACGGACGGCGGCGCCAGATCGCACGCGCCGCCAGCCGCCGCCCGGCGGCCGGCCACGGCGGCCACCAGCGGACCGAGCAGGAACGCCGCCGCGGCCCCCAGGAGCAGCCGGCTGGCGCCGATGGCCGGCGTGAAGATCACGGCGATCATCAACAGCGACGGCACGTTGAGGACCGCAGAGCCGTGCACGAGCGCCAGCGCCCCCTCCACGCCCAGGCCTCCCCGGCGCACGGCGCTGGACACCGGCACCACGCAGGCCGAGCAAAGGTTGACCACCGGCCCCATTCCGAGCCCCGTAAGGATGCGCCGCAGCCGGCCGCGGGCGCGCACGGCGGGGACCTGTCCGTCGCCCACCCCCGGCACCAGGAACGCCTCGGCTATGCCCGCGGCGGCGAAGGCGAAGGCCATGCCGATCGCCACCAGGCGCAGGTAGGTGGTCGAGAACCGCCACCAGCGCGCCAGGAACGTGGACTCCGGATCCGCTTCGACGCAGAAGCCCTGGAAGCACTCGGCGGTGGGCGCCAGCGCCGCCGCCAAGTCGGCGCGCACCGTGTCCAGTTTGGGCAGGCGGTTGAGCCCCGCGAACGGCACCAGGATGGCCAGCAGCAGGACGATGCCGATCACCTGGCGCTTGCCGGCCGCCGTGTGCAGCGCAAAGGCCGCCGGGAGTCGTCGCGCCGCCGCCGTCACCATGCCGAGAGCGCCCGTCGCCGGGCCGATGCGAAGATACCACGCGGCCCGGTCGGACGCGCCGGCGTGCGGCGCTGCGTTACTCGATGCTCATCCTGTCCGGCCCCGCTGCCAGAAGGACTGCAGGTCCGCGTAGGTGATCAGCTCGATGCCCTCCTCGGCGACGATCGCCGCCGCCTCCGCGGAGGTGATGAAGTCGAAGTCGGACTGCCGGTCGGCGGGCACGGCAGTGACGCCGGGGATGCGCGGGTCGACCATGATCGCCTCCAGCTCCGCGGTCACCACTGCGGGGTGGAACGCCCACTCGCTGAGCCCCTCCGGCAGCTCGCGCAGCAGCTTCGCGAAGGCGGCCGGCTTCTCCGCCGGCGGGTGCCTGCCCGAGTCCAGGATGTCGTGGTCGTTGGTCGGGTAGCCGCGGGCGCGCAGCGCCCGGATGTGCGCCGGGTCGCGCGCCCGCAGGGCCAGCCCGTATTCCAGCGCCAGGTCGACGGTCAGGTCGAACAGGTCGTCGCGCTCTTCGTGCACGTGGTAGTGGCTGTCCAGGTGGGCTGGCGCGAGCCCCCGCGCCAGCACCCACTCGATCTGCGCCCGGAACTCCCGCTCGGCCTCGTGCAGCAGCAGGTTGCGGACCAGCTCCGGGATCCGGTCGTCGGGATGGAAGCAGCCGGATTCGTCCACCAGGGAGCCGACCTCTCCGCTCGGCAGCAGCGGTCCCCAGCGGTAGGTCCGGAACTCGCTGACCAGCGTCAGGTGGACGCCGAAGGGCACGCCGGGGTTCTCGCGCAGGAGCTGCGCGCCGTGCAGCCCCCACGGCGGCGGCGCCATTAGCGAGCAGGAGCGCACCAGCCCCTCGCGCACCGCCCGCAACGTCCCCACGTTCTGGGTGTGGCACATGCCGAAGTCGTCGGCGTTGACGATCAGCAGGCGCGCGTCCACCGGGTAGCCCAGGATGCGGTTGGCCAGCGCACGCTCGCTCACCGCACCCCTCCTTCCAGCGTTCCGGCGGCTGCCGCGGGCAGCGCCCGTCCCGTGTCGATCGCGCGGCGGACCGCACGAAAGCCGTGCTCGCTGGCCGCAAGCGTCTCGGCCAGCTCCGCCTCACCGTGCGCGGCGCTCACGAACCAGTGGTGGTGGGGGTGGAAGAAGACCCCGCGCCGGACCGTCTCCGTGAAGAAGATCTGCTTCGCCGCCTCGCGCAGGTCGGGGTCCCGGTACGTGAACTGCAGGTACGGCGTCGGCGGCAGGCTGACGGCCTTCGCCTCCACACCGTGCGCCTGCGCCATGCCGTCGAGGCCCTCCATGAGCCGGCGGCCGATCCGCCAGATGTGGCCGATGCCGTCGGTGCGCCGCAGCTCGCTGATCGTCGCCAGCGCCGCCGCCTGGTCGATCGAGCTGGTGTTGAACGTGGAGGAGAACCACGACTCGCGGACGTGGCGCATGTGGTCGGCGCGGCCGGCCACCACCGACAGCGTGAACCCGTTGGCCAGCGCCTTGCCGAAGGTGGCCAGGTCGGGCACCAGGCCGAAGTGCTGCTGAGCGCCTCCGAGCGCCAGCCGGAACCCGGTTCGGATCTCGTCCAGGATGAACAGCGCGCCGTGCTCGTGCGCGAGCTCCCTGGCTCCTTCCAGGAAGCCCGGCTTCGGAGTCTCGATCTCGCACGGCCACATGATCACGCAGGCGACCTGGTCCCGGTGGGCCTCCAGGACGCCGCGCAGGGAGTCCAGGTCGTTGTAGTCGAAGGTGAGGGTAAGGTCGCGCACCACGGCCGGAATGCCGGCATCGCGCGTGCACGACCAGTCGTGCCAGCCGTGGTAGCCCAGCCGCACGATCCGGTCGCGGCCGGTCGCCAGGCGCGCCAGCCGCACGGCGGCCGAGGTCGCCTCCGAGCCGGCCTTCATGAACAGGACCTGCTCCGCGCACGGGATCAGCTCGACCAGCGTCTCGGCCAGCCCGGTCTGCACCGGCCGGGTCAGCGGCAGGGCGAACCCCTCCTCAATCTCCCTCACCGCCGCGGCGTTCACCACCGGATGGCTGTGGCCGAGCACGATCGTGCCGAAGCACAGGATCCAGTCGACGTAGCGGTTGCCGTCCACGTCCCAGATGTACGCGCCCTGCCCGCGCGCACCGAACGTCGGATAGACACCGGGAATGAGAGTCGCCGGAGTCCTGGACTGGGTCGTCCCCTCCGCCACCGTGCGCAACGCCCGCGCGTACTCCCGCTCGGAACGCTGCAACCTCTCGTCTGCCACCACTGCTCGCCTGCGCCTGTACTATGCACGAATGTCGCGCAACGGATGTTCGTGTCATCGTGCCGTCATGAACTTCGTCGACAGCAGCGTCTTCGTCGCCCTTTTCGACATGACCGACCCGGCCAAGCAGGGCCGGGCGCGGGCCATCGTGCGATCGGCGCTGCAGGAGAGCTGGACGATCAGCCACCAGGTGGTTCAGGAAACGCTCGACATCCTCACCCGCAAGACGCCTGAGCCGATGACGGCCGAGCAGGCCCGGCGCTTCCTCGACGACGTGCTCCTCCCGCTCTGCTCCGTCGCACCGAACCAGGAGCTCTACCGCCGCGCTCTGGCCATCCAGTCGCGCTATCGATACGGATTTCACGACGCCCTGAACATCGCCGCGGCGCTGGAGGCCGGCTGTGTCGGATTGCTCAGTGAGAGCTTGAGCCACGGCCAGACCATCGAAGGTCTGACGATCGAGAATCCCTTTCCGCAACCACCCGAGCGCTGAACGCGCCGGCTGACGGCACGGACGAAGCAGCGCGCGTTGCCCAGCCCGCGCTCCATTCATAACCTTCCAAGTCAAGAGCGCCAGTTGACAGGCCTCCATCCGTAGCTACAATATGGTAGCTGTATCGTGAGCCTCTTGCAAAACTCCGGGGATTCCCTTGGTTGCAGACGGCTGTCCGTAG
>JAPPNY010000122.1 GCA_028818385.1 Spirochaetaceae bacterium | reverse complement strand
AGAGGCCGGATGGCAGGCGGGTCGCATCCACCCGGCCGGACCCGGCCGGCGGCGCCCCCCCCCCCCCACCCCACCAAAAACCCCCCCCCCGGGAGCGTAACCCCCGGTTGCCCCGGGGTTTGTGGGTGTGCCGTGGGGGGCCCATGTCTTATTCACCGCGTCGCGGAAGAACTAGCTGATCTGCCGTCCGGCGCACTCACTCAACGCGCCCGCTCCTCGAAGAGCACGGCCGCCTCGACCTCGCCTGCGTCAAGACCCAGGCGTGCGCAGGCAGCCGCCACGCTGCGCCCATGGTCGACGAACGCGGCATGTACCTCGGCGGTCGGCACGGCGCGGCCGTCGATCGCGGGTTGCCCTTCCGCCACGCATGGGTCGATCACGACGAGGCCGTCCGTCCCGCACGGGTACCAGCGTTCGGCAGATCCCGTCCCGTCATCGAAGTCCAAGCTGCCGGCGATGTCCAGGATGTCTTCGGCGGCTACCCACCGCCCGTCTGAGAGCAGCCTCAGAAGGGCATCGCCGTAGGTGCGCGTGCGCACGAAGACGCCGTGGCCGTCGGTGAAGAACTCGCGCGACGCGTAGTGGTCGGCGCCGAGCAGATGGCCCGCTTCATCCAGCGCCGCGCGGAGCTGGCGCAACCTCAGTCCGCGCGCAAGGAACGGCGCGATGAACAGGACGTCGATCAGGTCCAGGAAAGACGCACGGGCGCGCACCTGCCCGGCCGCTCCCATGCGCAGCCAGCGCCGGACATGAGACGCCTTCAGCCCCGTCCAGCGTCCGACCTCCGCGGCCTCGTAGACCGCGGCCCTCCAGGGATCCGCCGCTTGGTCAGCCACGCCGCTACGGGGCATCATAGCCGGGGTCGCCGTCTGCCTTGAAGCATGGGCGACGATTGGCCGAGGTCGAGGTTTTGAAGCCATTGCTGTCCGCCGTGTCACGTCCGTCGTCGGTGATCGCCGCCGCGGCCTTGCTCTGGGGGTGCGCCGGGTTCTCGGACATCCAGGAGACCCGAACGTTCCTCGAAAGTTACGCCGTCGGCGAGTATGACGCCGCAAGCGCCGTGGTCGGCGGTGCTACCGGGCTGGACTACCCGGAGGGGCAACTCCTGAGCTCGCTGCACACCGCCATGGCGCTGCGCGCGGCGGGCAGGTTCGAAGCATCGCAGGTCGCGTTCGACCGGGCCGAGTCACAGCTCCTGTGGAAGTCCGACTCCATCGCCAGCGCCGAGGACCTGCTGGCGGCCGGCCTGACCCTGGTGGGCAACGACCTCATGGTGTCCTACCGGGGGACGATCTACGAGGGTGTGCTGGTGAACACCTACAAGGCCACCAACGCGCTGATGATCGGCGACACGGCACGCGCCCGCGTGGAGCTCAACCGCGCCCACCAGCGGCAGGCGAACGCGGTCGATCAGCTTGGAGCCAAGGTTCGGGCGCTGCGCGCCGGGCAAGAGGAAGACGAGGACGAGCACCGCGAGAACATCGACCGGTCGCTGGATGCGGCGATGGAAACCGACGGAGCGGTCGCCCGCCGTCTCAAGGCGGTCGAGTCGCTCGGCGAGTACCGGGATCTGCGCAATCCATTCACCGACTGGCTGCACGGCGTGTTCCGGCTCGCGACCGGCGAGGCCAACCGTGCATCCGACCTGCTCCGCAACGCCGCCGCCCTGGACGGCGCCCGCAACCGCCACGTCGTCGCCGACCTGACTGTCGCGGAGCGAGCCGCAAGCGGCGCGGCCGCGGCCGGTGACCGCGTGTGGGTTGTGCACGAGGACGGCACCGGGCCCTACCTCGACCAGTTCCGGTTCGACCTGCCGGTGTTCCTCTCCGAGGAGCGTTTCATCATCGTCTCCATGGCGCTGCCCGAGCTGCGCCCGGGCAGGACGGCGGCGGGTCCGTTGCTGATCGGCGCCGGCGGAGAGGAACACCGGACGGAGACACTCCTGAACGTCGACCGCTACGCCGCCACGGAGTTCCGCGCCGGGTACGACGGCGTCGTCGCCAAGGCGGTAGCCGGCACCGTGGTCCGCACCATCCTGCAGGTTGCGATCCAGGAGGAGACCAGAGACGCCGGCACGCTGGGATCGATCGTCGGGTTCGTCGCGCCGATCGCCTCCGCAGTCGCCACCCAGGCCGACATCCGAAGCTGGCGGGCGCTGCCGCAGACGATCGGAATCGCCAGCCTGCCGCGGCCTTCCGACGGTGAGATCCGGGTGTCCGCCGGCAGTCACACGGTGGACGTGCCGCTGCCGAGCGGACGGTTCGTGCTGGTCCAGGTCAAGACAATCGTCCGGGGCGCGCCCCCAACCGTGCACGCGGCTGCGTTCGGAGGCTGAATTCGGCCGACAATGGGACTATATTGGAGGGGGACTACATTGGAGGCATGCAGATGAAATCGCTCGTCCAATTCGCCGTGGGCGCCTGCGCGGCGCTCGCCCTGCTGATCGGTTGCGCTTCGCAGGACCCGGTGTACCTCGATCTGCGTCAGGCCAACGACCCGCAGCCCAATCCGCCGCAGGTCGGCGAGCGGACCACGCTCGGCCTTGACTACCGCGACTTCGAGTTCGCTGCCGAGCAGGCGGTAGCCTCGTTCCTGGACAGTCCCCTGTCCGTCAAGCCGGGCAGCGACGCGCCGTGGGTGATGGCGGTCAGCCGGATGGTCAACGACACGGCGCTCGACATCGATACCGATCAGCTCGTCAAGAAGATCAGGATCGACCTGCTGGAGAGCGGCCGGGTCATCGCCACCACCGCCGTGGGGGTGGACGATCCCGAGGATCCGTTGATCGCCAAGGTCCGCGAGCTGCAGAAAGACAAGCTGTTCAACCAGGACACCGTCGCCAAGGACGGCACCGTGGTGGCTCCCGACCTGAGCCTGTCGGGCAAGATCATCCAGCGCACCAACCGCGTCGGCGACGCCCAGCAGGTCGACTACTACTTTCAGCTCACCGCCACCAACATCGAGACCGGTCTGGCGTACTGGGAGTTCGAGCAGGTGATCGTCAAGCTGGGCAGCAACCAGAGATTCTCCTGGCAGTAGGCGCCGGATGCCGAAACGCACGGTCGCCGCCTGCGCGCTCGGGCTGATCCTGGCCTGCGCCGCAAGCGCGCAGGCCGCGCCGGCGCCGGGCGAAACGGACTGGCAGCGGCTGTTCGCCTCCGAAGATGTCGCGATCGCGATCCTGATCAGCCCGGACCGCCTCGATCCCGCGAAGGGCACCGCACGGCTGCAGGTTCGGCTGCTCGACGTGGCGACGGGGGAGGTCACCTGGGCCGGTTCGTTCGCAGTGGAGCGGCTGCCACCGGACCGGCCGGCACGGCGGACGGCAGAGTCCCCGCTCGATGAGCTCGCCCGGCGGATCGTCGATGCCATGTCCGGGCACCTCCAGCCGGTCGTCGTCCATGGCGACGGCGACGGCGACGGCGACGGCATACCCGACTACCTGAACCGTCGCGCGAATCCCGCCGACCACAACCGCGACGGCCTGCCCGACTATCTGAACCGGTACTTCCTGCAGCGGCGGCCCCTGTAATCGCGCCTCCGCCGGTCAGCGCTTCAGGTCGCCGCGCTGCGCGGACGTTTCGACGAGCTCACGCGCCAGCTCCCACAGCCGCGGCGCGCCGTCGCCGATGGGGTGGTTCTTTTCGTACACCTGATCGACCGTGATGCCGTGCCGCCGCCAGGCGAATCCGTGGGTGCGGTGGTTGTGCAGCAGCGGCTGCAGCCGGTCGATCGCGTAGGCGAAGCGGGCTTCGGGCGTCCGCCGTTCCTCGAACTCGTCCCAGGCGGCGCGTAGCACCCCGGCCTGGTCGTCCGGCAGCAGCGCGAACAGCCGGTCGGCCGCCTGCCGTTCGCGCTCCTCCTTGGTTTCCCGTCCCGTGTCGTCGTAGATGTACGTGTCGCCCGCGTCGATCTCGACGATGTCGTGCACGAGCACCATGCGCAGGACGCGGGCCAGGTCGATGTCGCCTTCGGCGTACTCGGCCAGCACCAGCGCGTACAGGGCGAGGTGCCAGGAGTGTTCGGCCGAATTCTCCCGCCTGCTGGCGTCCAGCAGCGACGTCTGCCGCAGCACGCCCTTCAACTCGTCGATCGCGCACAGGAAGTCGATCTGTTCGTGCAGACGCCGGGCGGCGGCATCGTGCGGCGAGGCCGGCGTCACCGGTCGACCGTCACGGCGACAGCCAGATGATCGGAGGCGGTGCTCATCGGCAGGGAGAAGTCCGTGACCGTGAGGTCCGGGCTCGTCCAAACGTAGTCGATGCGTTTCTCCAGCTCGTCGGTCGGCCAGGTGAAGCCGTCGCCGGGCGGCCCGGCGGCGACGAATGCATCGACGAAGCCGGCGTCGGCGATCAGCACGATCTCGGGGTGATCGGGATGGGCGTTGAGGTCCCCAAGCAGCACCGTGTTGTGCGCCTCGATCGCTTCGAGAATCGCACGCGTCTGCGGCATCCGATGCACGGAATCCTCCTCCTCGTGGTGGAAGTGGGTGGCGAGCACGGCCAGCACCTCGCCGCCGCCTACGTCGATCTCGATCGTCATGAAGCCGCGGTCCATGACGATGTCGTCGTTGTTGGGCATGAGGTGGTTGCTGGCCCGCCGGATCGGCAGGCGGCTCAGCACGGCGTTCCCCCACACCGGGTCGGCCGCGGGCCCGAACGCGTAGGCCATGCCGAGGCGCCGCGACAGCCACACCAGCGTGTCGACCGAGCCGTTGATCAGCCAGCCTCGGGAGATCTCCTGCAGGGCGACGACGTCGGGGTCCTCGTCCTCGATGACCTGCGATCGCCTCCATGCCGTGGCGGCCGTACGCGTCGAAACCCTGGTGGATGTTGTAGGTCATCACCCGCACCGGAAAGCCGGTGCCCGAGCCGGCTCGGACCTCGTTCCAGGTCGCGAGCTGCACGGCGGGCACTGCCAGCAGCAGCAGGGCAGCGAGGGCAACGGAGCGGGGCACTCCCGCCGGCACCGGCGACCGGTTCATGCCGGCGCGCAGCGCCGCAAGCGCGACCAGCAGCGCGGCGAGCGGGCGGACCATCCCCTGCGGAACGGGAATCGCGATGTCGTACTGGGCGTAGTGGACGAACAGGAGCACCAACAGCGCCAGCATGCCAACGGTGGTCCATGCCGGCACGGCCCCTTCGCTCCGCCTGCCGGCCGAGGCGGCTGCGGGCCGCGCCGCCGAGACCATCAGCACCGCGCTCACGACATGACCCACCAATACCGCGATCGCCGCCAGGGGTCCCGTCCACGCCACGGCCACCGATGCGATCAATACGCCGCCCAGCAGCGCCAGCAGACTGCCGTGAGGCGCCACCCTGCGCCGGGCCAGCCACAGCGCCACCACCACCGCCGCCAGATTCGAGGCCAGGATCCAGGCGAGCACCAGCGGCTGCGGCCAGCCGGTGTTCACCGTCAGCCACGCGACGTTCTGGAGCGTCAGGAACTGCAGCACCAGCGCCGGCCCGAAAACCAGGCAGCGGGCGCCCCAGGAGACTCGTGCTGCCGCGTGTCGTGCGGCCGCGAGCGCACGCGCCGGCGCCGCGAGCCCCAGCAGGATCCACTGCGCCGCTACGAGGGCCGCGGTGACCACGTGCGCCTCCCAGCCGCCCGCCCACGAGAGGTCGATCGTTCCGAACGCGCCCTTGACGGCCGTGTCGATCGACAGCGCCAACAGGAGCGCAACCGCGGCATGTGGTCCACTCTCGGCGGGGCCTGCGGCGAGGAGCGATCGCAGCATGAGCGGAAGCGCCCACAGGAAGAGCACCGTGCCGGCGATCGACAGCGCCAGGTCCGCCGGCAGTGACGGCGAGAGCTGCTCGGCGATCCGCAGGAGGCCGAGCCCTGCGAAGATCACGGGCGCGCCGGAACGTCCCAGCAAACCGTGCACGGCCGGCGCCAGGAACCCGAGTCCGAACACGGCCAGGCCCATGACGCCCACCAGCACCGAGCTCAGCTCGTTGACCTGCACCAGGTTGACGGACAGCGCCACCACCAGCAGGCGCAGGAACTGCAGTCCGAAGACGCACGTCAGCGCGCCGAGCAGCGTCGCGGCAAGCGACGACTGTCCGCCTCCGGATGCCGTCTGGTGCCGGCGGTCCCGGGCGCTCACCCGGCTACCGTAGTGCGCGGCATCCGACCCGTCCACCGCGGTATGGTTGGCGCGTGGTCTCCCTGTTGCTGCGCGGCGACATCCTGCTGTTCGCCCTGATCACCATCGCCCTGATCGTGTCGCTGACGTTCCACGAGTACGCCCACGCCGCGGTCGCCAAGCTGTCCGGAGACCGCACCGCGGAGCTGGCCGGCCGGCTCACCCTCAACCCGCTGGCGCACATCGATCCGATGGGTCTGCTGATGGTGGTGCTGGTAGGCTTCGGCTACGCCAGGCCGGTACCGGTGGACCCGCGCTACCTGCGGTCGCCGCGGGCCGACCTGTGGATCGCCGCCGCCGGCCCCGCCATGAATCTGCTGCTGGCGGCGGTGGTCTGGAACGGCTTTCTGGCGCTGCGCGGCGCCGGTGTGGCCTTCGTCTTCCTGCCGGGACCGGAAACGTTCGTGGTGCTGCTCGTGCGCATCAACCTGATCCTGATGCTGTTCAACCTGATCCCGCTGGGCCCGCTCGACGGTCACTGGATCCTTCCGCACCTGCTGCCGGAGGCGGCGGCGCGCTGGTACCGGTACTACAACGCCCGCTACGGCCAGTACGCGCTGTTCGGGCTGATCCTGCTCAGCATCGCGGGCGTTCCCGTATTCCGCATTCTGATGACGATCGGCGCCAGGCTGGTGCGGCTGATCACCTTCGTGTAGCGCTGTTTCCGCCGGTGGGCTCGCAGGCGTAGTGGCAGTATATTGTCGGATGTGACTGAACTTACCGAGCGCCGGATGGCGGTGCTCATCGATGGCGACAACGCGCAGCCCGGGCACATCGGCGCCGTGCTCAAGGAGAGCGTCCGCTACGGCGTGGTGACCATCAAGCGCATCTACGCCGACTTCACCAACCGCCAGATGGAGGGCTGGAAGCGCCAGCTTGCCACGCACGCCATCCAGCCGATCCAGCAGTTCCGCAACACCGTCGGCAAGAATGCCACCGACTCGGCGATGATCATCGACGCCATGGACATCCTGTTCGGGGGTGCCGTGGATGGCTTCGTGATCGTCTCCAGCGACAGCGACTACACGCGCCTGGCACTGCGCATCCGCGAGTCCGGCCGCATGGTCATCGGCATCGGCCGCGACCACACGCCGCGCTCGTTCGTCAATGCCTGCAACGAGTTCCGATTCGTTGAGAACCTCGCCATGGCGGAGGAGCGCAGCCGCCGGCGCACCGGCAGGAAGCAGCCGGTCACGGAGACCGACGAGGCCGAACGCGGGTCGCTCGACCTCGTCACCGTGATCACGGATGCCCTGGAGATGGCGGAGGCCGACGACGACTGGGTCGACCTGGGGACGATCGCCAACAACCTCAAGAAGCTGTACCCGGACTTCGATCCCCGCACCTACGGCAACCGGCGGCTGTCCAAGCTGATCCAGAGCAATTCGGAGGCGTTTCGGATGCGGCGCGATCGCGAAAACAACAACGTCACGGTGCGTCTGGCGGCGGCCGACGCGGATTGAGCGGCGATTCCGGCCGCGGCCTGACCTACGCCGACGCCGGCGTCTCGCTGGACGCCAAGCGGGACGCATTCGCGACGCTCGACGCCGACCTGAGCACCGGCGACGCGCGCGTGCTTACCCGCAGCGGCGCGTTCGCGTCGCTGTTCGCGGCAGACTTCGCGGGCTATCGCGAGCCCGTGCTCGCGCTCAAGACGGAGGAGCCCGGCAGCAAGCAGCTCCTGGCGGCGCGAGCGGGGTGCTTCGACGGCATCGCCCGCGACCTGGTCAACCACTTGGTGAACGACATCGCCGTGATGGGGGCCGAGCCGCTGGCGGTGCTGGACATGATCGTCTGCAGCCGGCTCGAGCCGGACACCGTTCACGGCATCATCGTCGAGCTTGCGGCGGCCTGCCGGGAACAGGGCTGCAGCCTGGTGGGCGGTGAGACCAGCGAGCAGCCCGGCGTGGTGGCCGAGGGCGCCTGCGTGCTGTCGGCCAGCATGGTGGGCGTGGTCGAACGCGAGCGGATCGTCGACGGAACCGCGATCGAACCCGGCGACGCGGTGCTGGCGGTCGCCTCCAACGGGATTCACACCAACGGTTACACCTTGGTGCGGGCGCTCCTGGAACGGGACGCGCACCTGGCCGACCGGGACGTGGACGGCGAGCCGTTCCTGCAGGCCGCGCTGCGCCCGCACCGTTCCTATCGCGGACTGTGCCTGGCGCTGCGCGACCTGCCCGCGCACGGCATGGCGCACGTCACCGGCGGCGGCGTGCGCGACAACTTGGCGCGGATCCTGCCGGCAGGGACCTGCGCGGATCTCGACCTGGGCGCGTTCGTGATACCGTCGATCTTCGCGGTGCTGCGCGAGAGCGGAGGGATCGATGACCGGGAGATGCTGCGCGTGTTCAACTTGGGAGTAGGCTTGGTGGCCGTCGTGCCGGAGGCGCTGGAGCAGGAGGCGGTCGCGTGCGCGGCCGCGGCGGGAGACGCCGCCTACCGGATCGGGACGATCGAGCCGGCCAACGGCGAAGGCCCATCCGTGCGGTTCGGAGGCGGGCTGCGATGGCCGTGATCGACGGCACGGCCGCGATCACCGGCACGGTGGCGGCGATCGCCACCCACCCCACCCCCGGTGCGCCGATGGTCGAGCACGAGGCGGCGGAGTTGCGGCCCGGCGTCGGCGTGGTCGGCGACGTGCCCGGCCGTTCGCCGGCGCGCGAGGTCACCGTGGTCGACCGCGACGCTTGGCAGTCGGCGTGCGCGGAGCTTGGTCAGGAGGTGCCGTGGACGGCGCGGCGCGCCAACCTGCTGGTCACGGGCATCGACCTGCTCGCCACCACCGGCTGCGAGCTGCGCATCGGCGCGGTCCGCCTGCGGGTCACCGGTGAGACGCAGCCGTGCGGGATCATGGACCGGCAACGCTCAGGCCTGCGGCGTGCCCTGGAGCCGGACTGGCGCGCCGGCGCCACCTGCACGGTGGTCGCCGGCGGCACGGTCGCGGTCGGCAACGCGGTGGAGCTGGTCCGGGGCGAATAGCCGCGATACAGCCTCGACTCAGGAAGGACTTTGCTGCTCTGATGGAGCGGGCTGTTGCGCGGGTGTCGAGTCAAACGGATTCACCAAGGTGAGGCCGCACTCGGCGAAGTCGTGGACGTTGCGCGTGGCCAACGTGAGCGAATACGTCAAAGCCGTGGATGCGATGAGGCTGTCCCGTACCGCCATGGTGCGGCCGGCGCGGCGCGTCTGCGCCAGTAAATCCGCCCAGCGCCCGCCGGTACGGGCATCCCACGCCAAGCACTCGATCCGCCGCACCACCTTGTTGAACCAGTCCTCGAGCTTCCGGCGCCGCCGTCCGTCCGGCAACAGGAGGATGCCGAAGCGGATCTCGCCGAGTATCACAGGATCGACCGTCAGCAGGCGCTCGTTCCGCCGCAACCAGTCGACTACGACGAGATCGGGCGTGGACTTGGTTGCTTCCGACAGCACGTTGGCGTCCGCCAGGAACCTCGCCATCGGGCGTTCACCAATCCGGCGGGACGATGCGCTCAGTCGACTCGGACGGCACGGCAACGAACCAGTCCTTCACGGGGCAGGAGAGCAGGAGGTCGACCAGTCCCTGATTCTTGGGTGGCTCACGCGCCGTGAGAAGATAGACGCCGGCGTCATGGCGCTCGATCTCGAACTCCTGGCCCGGTTCGATGCCATCATGGTGGCGGATCTCCGCCGGCAGCACGATTTGGCCCTTTGAAGAGACGGTCGCTCTCACCCGTGTAGCCTAACGCCTTACCTCAATACTGGCTACGGTCGTACGCCGTCCTCCTCCTGGAGGTCGGCATGGAGGCCTGTCCACGCCTCCATGGCGGCGGCCGCCGCCCTCGGCAACGGCACGCGGTCCGGCTTCGCGTCGCGGCGCAGCTTCAGCTCGGCCTCACCGTCGGCGACCGTCCGCGCGCTCACGGTCATCCGGATCGGCACGCCGATCAGGTCGGCGTCGTTGAACTTCACACCCGGCCGCTCGTCCCGGTCGTCCAGCAGCACCTCCAAACCCTGCTCCACCAGTTCGCCGGCGAGGTGCGCGGCCCCTTCCTCGCCGCCGCGCAGGGCGACCACGTAGACGTCGAACGGCGACACCGTGGCCGGCCAGGCCAGGCCGTGCTCGTCGTGATGCTCCTCGGCCACGCAGGCCAGCAACCGGCCCACGCCGATGCCGTAGGAGCCCATCACCACCGGCTTCGCGGTGCCGTCGGCGTCCAGGAAGGTGCAGCCGACCGCGTCGCTGATCCAGGTGCCCAGCCGGAAGATGTTGCCGACCTCCACGCCGCGCGACAGCGCCAGCGCGCCGTCGCAGTCCGGGCAGCCGGCACCGGCGTCGGCGCTGACGATGTCGGCGACCACCTCGGCGTGGAAGTCGCGGCCGTGGTTGAGGTTGCGGACGTGGTAGTCGGGCTCATTGGCGCCGCCGACCAGGTTGGGGGTCGCAGGGATCAGGTCGTCGGCCACGATGAGCGCGCCACGCACGTCCGCGGGTGAGGCGTAGCCGGGCACGGTGCCGGCCGCGCGGATCTCCTCCTCCGTCGCCGGCCGCAGGCCCGTGGCGCCGGAGGCCTGCGCCAGCTTGAACTCGTTGACCTCCATGTCGCCGCGCACCAGTGCGAAGACCAGCCGTTCCGTCCCGCCCTCGCCCAGGCCCGCGCCCATCAGCAGCACCGCCTTGGCGGTCCGTTCCGCGGGGATCCCCAGGAACTCGCTCAGCTCCTCGATCGTGGTCGCTCCCGGGGTATGCAGCCGCTCCAGCTCACCGGGCGGCTCCGGGGCCGGCTCGGGCTTGCGGCAGCGGGCGACTTGGCGGTTGGCGCGGTATCCGCAGGTATCGCACGACAGGATCGAGTCCTCGCCGATCGGGGTCAGGTACATGAACTCGTGCGCGCCCGAGCCGCCCATCATGCCGACGTCGCCGCCGACGTCCACGACCGGCAGCCCGCAACGGCGAAAGATGCGGTGGTAGGCGGCGAAGTGGGCGCGGTACTGGCGGTCCAGGCCGGCCTCGTCGCGGTCCAGGCTGTAGGAGTCCTTCATCGTGAACTCGCGCACCCTGATCAGCCCGCCGCGCGGCCGCGGGTCGTCCCGGAACTTGGTCTGGACGTGGTACAGGAGCTGTGGGAGCTGCTTGTAGGAGCGCACCTCGTCCCGCACCAGGGCGGCGATCACTTCCTCATGGGTCATCGCCAGGACCAGGTCGCGCCCCTCCCGGTCCTGCAGGCGCGCCATCTCCGCGCCGATCTTGTGCCAGCGCCCGGTCGCCTGCCACACGGAGGCAGGGTTGACCACCGGCATGGTGATCTCCTGGCCCCCGATCGCGTCCATCTCCGCGCGCAGGATGGTCTCGATGCGGCGCAGCGAACGCTGCGCGAGCGGCAGGTAGCTGAACAGTCCGGCGCCGAGCTGGCGCACGAAACCGGCGCGCAGCAGCAGCCGGTGGCCGGCCACCTCGGTGTCGCCGGGGCTCTCCCGGCGGGTCTGGCTGAACAGGACGCGCATCGACACCGGGCGGTGCACTGCGGATGCGTTCGGTGCGGGCATGGGCGATCTTACGCCGTCAGGCCGAATGGTTCAGACTCCCTCAGTCCGATGACCCGACCTGCCCCCCGCGTCGAACGCTGCCTGGAGGTCAAGCGCTATCCCGACGGCCGCCGGGTCACCTTCGCCTGCGACCTCCTGGCGATCGAACCGGAGCGGCAGCTCCTGGGGTACACGATCCGCCATGCCGCGACCGTGGCCGGCGTCTTCCTGCCGGCGGGAACCCGCTCCTACGGCTGCTTCTGGGCCGGCCGGCCGTACAACCTGTACCTGTGGATGCGGCGCAGCGGCGCGCGGCGAGCCGCCGTGCTCGGCGCCTACTTCAACGTCTGCGACGCCGTGGAGCTGGGACGCGCGGAGTTGCGCTGGCGCGACCTGTGGGTCGACGTCATGGCGCTGCCGGCGCGGCGGCCGGTTACCCTGGACCGCGACGAGGTGCCGGGCGACCTGCCGCCAAGGCTCTCGCGCCACATCGACGATGCCGTCCACGAGCTGTACGCGCGCAGCGGCGAGCTGGTGGAGGAGTGCCTGTGCTGGGCTCGCGCGGTCAGACGTTCAGCCGCGGCCGAGCGCCGTTGAGGCGGATCTCCACGAGGTTGTCACCGGGGCCGCCACGGTCGACGACCAGGAAGTCGGTGGGGCGCCGCCAGGCGATCACGGGGTGGTGCCAGACGCCCTTGGCGTAGTTGACGCCTTGCCGGCCGTCGCTCGCGAACGCGCGCAGGTCGGCGGCGTGCGGCGGCGGGCCGACCGGCGCGACCACGATCAGGAACGGTGCGCGGTCGAGCGGGATGAAGGCCTGCGATCCGAGCGGATGCTGCTCCATCACGGTGACGGTGAGCGGCAGCGGCAAGGGCTGAGCGCGGAACACGTTGACGAGCGGCCTCCCGCCGCGGTCGGCGACGTCGACGTTGGCCAGATCGTGGAAGCGCACCGTCGTCCCCTCGTTGATGATCCGCTGCTCGGCGCCGGCGGTATCGATCACGTCCCCGAACGGCGCGAAGGCCGCCCGCGTGAGCGGTTCCGGCGTGAGCGTCAGCAGGGCTGAGTCTCCGATCCGTCCGCCGCCTCAGGACGGTGTGCCGAACAGCCGCAGCCGGCTGATGCCGCCGTCCGGGAACATGTTGAGGCGCACGTGCGACACCGGCCCGCGGCTCTTCATGGCGCCGGCCGCGAAGGTGTGCTCGCGGTCGGCCTGCAGCGGCTGCTCGTCCAGCAGCACGGGCCAGAACATCGACTGCGCCACCACCGAGGCGCGCAGCTCACCGGTGTCCGCCGGCAGTGACGCTCCTTGCAGGGAGCAGCGGTCGGGGTAGTTGCCCTTGAAGTGGGCGGTGTCGACCACCACGCGGTCGATGCTGCCGGGATGCGCCAGGGCGATGATGCACCAGTCGTGGCCGGGCTCGCGGCGGCGCCTGGTCTCCCAGCCGTCGCCCATGTCGCGGCCGCGGTCGGGCCGGAGCATGTTGCCCGGATTGCCGTAGTGGGCGTCGTTCCAGGCGATCGCCACGGCGCCGTGCACGGCGGAGGCCAGGTCGAGCTCGCCCAGCGCCGCCAGGGCGGTCCAGTCGGGCCGCGGGCGGCCGTACACGCGCAGGCGCGCCACGCCGCCGTCCGGCAGCAGGTTGAGCCGCACGTGACTCCAGGTGCTGCGGTCGGCGACTGCAAACAGGTGGTGGTCGTCGGGGCCGAGCGCTGCCGGCGGCACCAGCGGGACCCAAGCGGCGTCGTCGCCCGGATCGCCGTCGCTCAGGCAGGCTTCCAGCGACGCGGCCGGCGGATAGTTGCCGGTGAAGTGGCGGGTGTCGATGTCCACCGCGTGGATCTCGCCGGGAGCCGCAAGACGCACGACGCTGCGGTCGTGGCCTCCGCCGCGGCGGCGGCGCGACTCCCAGCCGTCCATCCACTTGCCGTGGTCGTCGTACTTGTCGGGGATGAACACCGGCTCAGCCGGCTCCAGCATCCGCGACAGGGGCGCGAAGAACTCGTCCGTGCACCAGATCCCGACGGCGCCCAAGCGCGCGTCGGCCAGGTTGGTGGTCAGAGGCGGCCGACCGTCGTCCGCCCCGTTCGTTGTCTCAGCCACGATCAGCCTCTCGATGGGGATGGTGCGCGTGCCAGTGGCGGGCGATGTCGATGCGGCGGCAGCACCAGACCGCGTCGTGCGCGAGCACGTGATCGACGAACCGCTGCAGGGCGGCGAAGCGCCCCGGGCGGCCGACCAGCCGGCAGTGCAGGCCGACCGACATCATGCGCGGCGTATCGGCCCCCTCCGCGTACAGCACGTCGAAGGTGTCGCGCAGGTAGGTGAAGAACTGGTCGCCGGAGTTGAAGCCCTGCGGGGTGACGAAACGCATGTCGTTGGCGTCCAGCGTGTACGGCACCACCAGGTGCGGCCGTCCGGCGACCACCGTCCAGAACGGCAGGTCGTCGTTGTAGTCGTCGGCGTCGTACAGGAAGCCGCCCTCCTCCACGACCAGCCGGCGCGTGTTGGGCCCGGTGCGTCCCGTGTACCAGCCGAGCGGCCGCTCGCCGGTGAGCCGGCGGATGATCTCGACGGCGCGCTGCAGGTGCTCCCGCTCCACCGGCTCGGCCACGTCCTGGTAGTCGATCCAGCGATAGCCGTGGCTGCAGATCTCGAAACCGGCGTCCATGGCGGCGTCGGCGACCGCCGCGTTGCGCTCCAGCGCCATCGCCACCGCGAACACCGTGATCGGGATCTCCCGTTCGCGGAACAGCCGGAACAGGCGCCACACGCCGACGCGGCTGCCGTACTCGTAGATCGACTCCATGCTCATGTGGCGTTCGGGCAACGGGAACGCGCCCAGAATCTCGGACAGGAACGACTCGGAGCCCGCGTCGCCGTGCAGCACGGAGTTCTCCGCCCCTTCCTCGTAGTTGACCACGAACTGCACGGCCACCCGCGCGCGTGCGGGCCAGGCCGCATGGGGCGGGTGGGCCCCGTATCCGCACAGGTCGCGGGGATAGGCTTCGGTCGAGCCGGCGTCCATCGCGAGCAATATGCTGGCGAACGACGCGGCTCGCAACATACACTGGCCGTTCCATGGCTATAAGACTGGCGATCGTCGGATGCGGCGGCATGGGCCACCGTCACCTGCGGGGGCTCCGCGCACTGGGCGACGCGGGGATCTCGTCGCTGGAGCTGGTCGCCGCCTGCGACCCGGTGGAGGCGAACGCGGCATCGCTCGCGGATGAAGCGGAGGCGGCCTTCGGCACGCGGCCGGCCGTGGTGGCGGCGCTCGGGGACCTGCATGCCCACGGCGTGCAGGCGGTGGACATCACCAGCATTCCGCGCACGCACCACGTCGTGGCGGTGGAGGCGCTGCGGCGCGGACTGCACGTCCTGATCGAGAAGCCGATGGCGCCGACTGTGGCCTCGTGCCGGCGGATCCGCGACGCGGCGGCGGCATCCTCCGCCATCCTCAGCGTGGCCGAGAACTACCGCCGCGACCCGATGTGCCGGCTGGCCCGTGCGCTGCTGGATTCCGGCGTGATCGGCACGCCGCGGCTGATCGTCCAGCACGGCGTGGGCGGCGGCGACCGGATGTTGATCAGCCTGTGGCGGCACCGCCGCGAGCACGGCGGCATCCTGCTGGACGTCGGCGTCCACTTCGCCGACGTGCTGGAGTACCTGCTGGGTCCCATCGACACCGCCTACGCGGTGACCCGGCTGCATGAACCGGTCCGCCGCAACCCGGCCGCGGGTGCCGGCGAGGACGCCGTCGATCCCGGCAACGCCTACGCGCAGTGGCAACGGCAGACGCCGGCCCACTTCGAGGCGACCGCCGAGGACGCGCTCTACGGAACGCTGACCTTCGCCAGCGGCGTGGTCGGCAACATCATCCAGGACCACGCCGGTCACGGCGCCGGGTTCGGCGGGCGCGCGGTGTTCGGCTCGGCCGGATCGATGACGCTGCCGGGCGACCGCAGCGGCGGACCGATCACCGTGCACCTCGACGGCGGCCGGCGGCTCGAAGGCCAGGCGCTGCTGGATCGGGTGCCGGAGTTCCGGCTGGACGCGAACACGGCGGCGCTGTTCGGCGCGGAGCGGCTGACCGGCTACGACCAGCCGTTTCCGGTCACCGACGCCGCGCTGCTCGCCGTCGAGTACGCGGAGTTGGCCGACGCGATCCGGGGTGGCGCGCCGCCGGAGGTCGACGCGGCGCAGGGGCTGAGCGCCGTGGCCACCTACTACGCGCTGCTGGAGTCGGGCGCGTGTGGGGCGCCGGTCCGCGTCCGGGACGTGCTCGACGGCCGCGTCGACGCCTACCAGCGCGAGCTCGACGACTCGCTCGACCTGAGGCCGAAGTCGGCAGGATAAGGATGGCCCCATGACGGCAGAGAGAATCGAGCAGCGGTCGATCGTCATCGTGATCGTGGCGAGCGTGTCGTTCGGGCTGATCGGCATCGTCATCTCGCTGGCCAGCCGGTCGGGGGCGGTGTTCCTGGACGGCCTGTTCTCGCTGATCTTCG
The DNA here is from genome assembly GCA_028818385.1 of Spirochaetaceae bacterium. The sequence continues at coordinate 54,718 of JAPPNY010000122.1, read as the reverse complement.
CGGTGGTCGGACTGCTGACGCTGTACGTGTCCAAGCTCGTGCAGCGGCCGCGGGACGAGCACTATCCGTTCGGGTACGCGACGTTCGAGCCGATGCTGAACCTGTTCAAGGGGATCCTGATCACGACGGCGCTGCTCTACGCGGTGTGGACGGCGGTCCGGGCGCTGATGACTGGCGGGCAGGAGGTGGCCGCCATCGGCGGCATCATCTACGCCGCGATCGCGGTGACCGGAGGGACCGCGCTGGCGGTGGTGCTCCGCAAGCTGGGCCGAAAGTCGGGCTCCCCGATCGTGCAGTTGGACGCCCAGAACGCCGTGATCGACACGATGATCTCCGGCGCGGTCGGCGTGGCGTTCGTGGCGACGCTGATCATCCAGAACTCGCGTCTGTCGGCGTGGGCACCGTACGCCGATCCGGTGATCATGCTGGCGATCGCCGCCATCGCGGCGCCCCAGCCGATCAAGACCATTCGCGCCAACTGGCGGCAGCTCATGGGCAGGGCGCCGGACCGGGCCGTGCAGGACCGGATCGCGGCGCTGGTCGAATCGGTCATCGCGCGGGTGCCGCACTCGGAGACGCACCTGCGCACCACCGAGGTGGGCCGCTACCTGTACATCCACCTCTACGTGATCGTGCCGGAGGACTCCACCGAGCCCATCGACGTGCGTCTGCACGACCGGATCAGGCGGGAGATCTTCGAGCAGCTCTCGGGCGAGTTCAGCCACCTGGCGCTGGACGTCGGCTTCACCATGGACGTCCGCTGGGCGGTCTCCAGCGTGCCGTCGGAGGACCAGGAGACGGTCTATCCCGCGGGCTCCCAGCCGGAGGGCTGACCGTTCCGGAACGCGTCGACGGCCAGATCGGCGATGCTGCTGATCAGGGTGCCGTCGCGGTCCAGCACGCGTGCCACCGCGACGTCGTCGGCGATGAGCCCGTACGTGCTCACCACGCCGGTGCCGGCCAGCGCCGGGCGCAGCGCTTCCAGCTCCGCCACCGCGCGGGCGCCGACGGCGACGCAGCTCGCCCAGCCCAGGCTGGCGCCGAAGCCGGCCGGCCCGAGGGGCACCGCCGGCGGGTGCAGGCGGTAGCGTTCCCGGTAGACCACCGCGCCGTCGCGGAGGACGGTCAGGTGGTAGGCCAGGTCCCTGAACGCCCACGTCTCGCCCATCTGGCTGCGGCCCGGACACCCGCACTCCAGCAGCAGACAGGCGCTGTCGCGGTCGGTGCCGACCACCGTGGACTGGACCACGGCGGCGCCCGCGAACGGGATCAGCGGCCGGCCCACCAGGCGCAGGTGGCTGGCGCCGCGCACGGTCGCCACGAGTTGCAGGTGAGCGGGGTCTTCGCCGGCGCCGGGCAGGCACAGGGTGCTGGCCGGAGGCGCCCAGGTCGCCTGCGCCCGGCCGTCGATCCGGATGCGCTGCAGATGGCGGTCGCCGTTGCGCAGGCCGCCTCCCTGGTCGACCGGCACCGCCAGCACGCCGCCCGAGTGCGGCAGCACGTTGACGAACAGCGGCGCGCGGCGGCGGGTCCGCCAGCGCCGCCCGGTCACGGCCAGCCGCAGCTCACCGCGCCGGCCGCTCGGGCCGGGGCTAGCGGACGTTGGCCGCGTGGAGATGGTCCTCGGCGTGCCCGGCGTGGTGATGATGAGAGTGCAAGCCGTTGCCGTGGTCGTGGGGATGGTGGTGGTGCCCGCCCACGCCCCAGGCCGGCCGGTCGCGCCGCGGGGCGCCGAGCGCGGCCACGATCCAGGCGGCCGCCTCCTCCACGCCGGAGCCATCCTTGAGGTTGGTCATCACGAACGGCAGATCGCCGCGCGCCGCCCGCACGTCGTCGGTCATCCGCTGCAGGTCCACCTCCACGTAGGGCGCGAGGTCCACCTTGTTCACCACCAGCAGGTCGCTGCGCGTGATCCCGAGGCCGCCCTTGCGGGGGATGTCCCCGCCCTGCGCGACGTCGATCACGTAGATCTGGTAGTCGACCAGGTCGGGGCTGAAGCTGGCTGACAGGTTGTCGCCGCCGCTCTCGATGAAGGCCACGCGGGTGTCGCCGAAGCGGTACTGAAGCCGCGCCAGGGCGTCGGCGTTCACGGAGATGTCGTCTCGGATCGCGGCGTGCGGGCAGCCGCCGGTCTCCACGCCCAGGATCCGGCCCTCGGCGAGCGCGCCGGCGCGGATCAGGAACTTCTCGTCCTCGCGCGAGTAGATGTCGTTGGTGATGGCGACGATCGAGTGCTCGCCGCCCAGCCGCTGGCAGAGCCGCAGCAGCAGGTGGCTCTTGCCGGAACCTACCGGGCCGCCGATGCCGAACCGCACCGGCCGAGGGTCTGCCTCGTTTCCGTCGTACTTCACACCCTGTGCTCCCAGATCGAGGTTGTATCAGCTTCGGGAAGGAGAGCACCTGCGGCGCCACGGCCCCGGAGCTATTCCTGAATCCCGCTCAGAGCATGGTTGCATACAAGCCGACCGCTGGGTACCGGGCACCAGCAGTCTACAGCGGCGTCTCCAGGATCGTGTAGGTCTTCGACGGGATGGCGTTCATCATGTCGAGCATGCGCAGCACGGGGGTGTTGTCCTCCAGCACGTAGCCGACGTCGCAGTACTGGTAGCCGTGCTGTTGGGTGTAGATCTTCTGCTTCCAGAGCAGCAGGCCCTCAAGTCCCCGGTTGCGGAACTTCTTCTTCACTCCCAGGTACCCGAACCGCAGCCCCGTGAGACGGCGCTTGGTGATCAGCATGCGCCCCGCCCGCCACAGTTCGAAGCGCGGGCACAGCCGTGACGGCAGCATGCCGTCCAGGATGTTCGGCACGCCGCCGAAGAAGGCGGCGGGCTCACCCTGCCAGTAGGCGATCGAGAACTGGCCGCGGTCGACGATGAGCTGCTCGTCGTCGATCACCTTGAAGAACTCCTCGTCGCGGTACGGGACGAAGCCCCAGTTGTCGTTCCAGGCGTCGTTGTAGATGTCCAGCATCTCCCGCTTGCGCTCCGCGAGCGGCCGCTCGCCCCAGGTCTCGAATACCACGCCGCCCCGCTTCTGCACGATCTGGGCGACCCGCTGCAGCTTCGCCTCCATGGGCACGTGCACGGGCACCTCCCAGGAGCGCACCCGCTTGACCGGGTGCAGGCCGGCGGCGGTCAGCAGATCCAGGTAGTACGGCTTGTTGTAGTGGTAGTAGATGACCGGGCGGGAGTCGAACCCCTCGGTCAGCACGCCGGGCGTCGCCTGGTTGACCGGCAGGTTCTGCGGCCCGCGCATCGCCTGCATGCCGCGCTCGCGCAGCCAGTCGCTGGCCCCCCGCAGCAGGCGGTCGGTCACCTCCTGGTCGTCGACGGACTCGAAGAAGCCGAAGAAGCCGGTCTTCTCGTTCCAGTGGGCGTTGTGGTCGTCGTTGACGAAGGCCATGCAGCGCCCGACGGGCTGTCGGCGGTCGTCGTAGGCGATGAAGAAAGCGATCGCCGCATGCTGAAGGAACAGGGAGCGCGGCTCGAAGTAGCCGACGACGCCCAGCAGGTGGAAGCCCAGGTACTCGTAGTCCAGCAGCGGGATGTAGCGCGGGTCGTCGCGGTAGTGGTTCCAGTGGAAATCGACGAAGGCGCGGAGCTTGCCGCGGGCGCCGGGATCGGTGTTGGCGAACCGCTCGATCTCGATGCCGGCCATGCCGCAACTCTATAGGCGAATGGGGAGCGGAGAATCAAGGAGTCGAACTCCTGCGAAGTTGGGGATGGGGGGAACGGCGAGTTCGGAGGACTCGGCTTTGCCGGCGCAAGGGGCTATCATCCGCGCCCATGTCCGCGACCGTGCCGCCGGCGCCCCTGAAGCTCGCCGATGGCTCAGACCTCAGCGTCGACTTCCTGCGCCGGCCGGTGGCGCCGGCCGACCAGATCCGCGTGACCGACCTGCTGGCAGCCGAGTGGGAGCGCAGCGACGTCGACTGGATGCCGTCGCTGCGCGGGGCCTACGGCGACACGCTCACGTCCGTCACCGCGATCGGCCGCTGCGGGGAGACCGATGTCGGGACCGCGACGGTGTCGTATCCGGTGGACGAGCCGGAAATCGCGGTGGTGGAGAACGTCACCACTCTCGCCGAGCACCGGCGGCGCGGCATCGCCGCGGAGCTCACCGAGGCGGTGGTTCGGTTGGCCTTCGACGCTGGCTGCCGCCTCTGTTTCCTTGGCAACGGCGGTCGCGTGGGGCAACGGGCAGTGTACGACCGGATCGGCTTCGAGCGGACCGGAGGCATCATGCGCCGCGCTGCGCCGGGCTTCGAGGCGTACGAACGGACGCTGTACGCGGCGGGCCAGCCGGTGTCGGTCCGGACGGCGTGCTGGGGCGACCTTCCCGGTGTGGCGGCGCTGGTCGCGCAGCCGCTGTCGACACGGGTGCTGGACTACCAGCGCGGCATCGCCAGCGCCGCGTTCGTCCCGCCCGCGCGTTGCGTCTCGGCGTTCACGACCATCCACTACGACACGCAGAGCCGCGGCGGCGTGATGCGGGTGCTCGCCGGTGCCGGCGCCAGCCGCGTGCTGGGGTTCGGCACCGCGGCTCCGGGACCGGCGCCGCTGCGTAACGCGACCGCGGTCGTCGACCTGGTCGCCCACGACGCCTACGGCGACCATGCCGGCGAGTTGCTGGCCGCGCTCACCGAGGATGGGCGACACCTGGGCGCCGCTCGCGCCGTCGCCTTTGTCGCGGCGCCCGACACGTCCAAGCGGGAACGGTTCCTGGCCGCCGGCTATCGGCCGGCCGGCGCGTTGCCGCGTGACCTCACCCTGGGCGGCGAGCCTGCCGATGTCACACTATTGGAGCACACCTATGGCTGAACCATTCCTTGGACCGGACTTTCTGCTGCCGAACGAATCGGCGCGCCGCCTGTACCGCGATTACGCGGCCGACCAGCCGATCTTCGACTACCACTGCCACCTGCCGGTGCAGGAGATCGCCGACAACCGCGACTTTCCCACCATCACGGAGATCTGGCTGGGCGGCGACCACTACAAGTGGCGGGCGATGCGTGCCCTCGGGATCGACGAGCGGCGGATCACCGGCGACGCCGGCGACTACGAGAAGTTCTCGGCGTGGGCGGAGGCGGTGCCCTACACGGTCCGCAACCCGCTGTACCACTGGACGCACATGGAGCTGCGCCGGCCGTTCGAGGTGGACGAGTTGCTGTCGCCCCGGACGGCCGAGGCGATCTACCACGCGTGCAACGAGCGGCTGCGGCAGCCGGAGCTGCGCACCCACGGACTGCTGCGCATGATGAACGTGCGCGTGGTCTGCACCACGGACGACCCGGCCGACAGCCTGGAGCACCACGAGCGCATCCGCACGGCGGGTGCGCCTTGCACGGTGGTGCCGGGCTTTCGCGCCGACCATGCCCTGGCCGCCGACGACCCGGAGCGGCTGAACGGCTGGCTGGCCGGCCTTGGAGAGCGCGTGGGCAGGGAGATCACTGACTACGACGCGATGCTCGCCGCGCTCGCGGAGCGCCACGCCGACTTCCACGCCGCCGGCTGCCGGCTGTCCGACCACGGGCTGGAGGTGTTGGACGCGGAGCCGTACACGGCGCGGGAGGTCGAAGGGACGTTCCGCGCCGCCGTGCACGGCCGGGCGGCCGACCCGGAAGCGGCCCGGAAGTACCGCTCGGCGGTCCTCTACGAGATGGCGTGCATGGACGCGGACGCCGGCTGGGTACAGCAGTTCCATCTGGGGGCGCTGCGCAACACCAACCGGCGCGGCTTCCAGGCGCTGGGCCGCGATTCCGGCTACGATTCGATCGGCGACCCGCCGTCGGCGCGATCGATGGCGCGGTTCTTCGACCGGCTGGAGCAGGTCGGCAAGCTGGCCAAGACGGTCCTTTACAACCTTGACCCGGCGCAGAACGACCTGTTCGCCGCCATGATCGGCAACTTCCAGGGTGGCGGTGTTCGCGGCCGCATGCAGTTCGGGACCGCGTGGTGGTTCAACGATCAGATCGACGGCATGACGAAGCAGATGGAAGCGCTGTCCAACAGCGGCCTGCTGAGCTGCTTCGTGGGCATGGTGACCGACTCGCGGAGCTTTCTGTCCTACCCCCGTCACGACTACTTCCGGCGCCTGCTGTGCGGGATCCTGGGTGACGAGATGGAGCGCGGGCTGCTGCCGGCCGACTTCGAGCTGCTCGGCGGCATCGTCGCCGATATCTGTTACGGCAACGCCGAGCGCTACTTCGGGATCGAGTGAGATGGCCGTGAGCGATCGTCTGCGCTGCTACGCCGCCATCCACGACACCGGCCTGGTGCCGCTGTACTACGAGCCGGATCCCGAGGTGGCCGGCCGCCTCGCCGCCGCCTGCGTCGAGGGCGGCGCGCGGGTCGTGGAGCTGACCAACCGCGGTCCCGGCGCCCTGCAGGCGTTCGCGGCCGTTGTCGAGCGCCTGCAGGGCAGCGACGTGTGGGTCGGCGCCGGCTCGATCATGGATGCGCCAACGGCGGCCAACTACATCGGCATGGGCGCCCGGTTCATCGTCAGTCCGTCGCTGGACGAGCCCACCGCGCTGCTGTGCAACCGGCGCAAGATCCCCTATCTGCCCGGCTGCATGACACCCGGCGAGATCAGCCGTGCTGAGGAGCTGGGCGCGGAGATTGTCAAGGTGTTCCCCGGCTCGGTCGGCGGTCCGGAGTTCGTGAGCGCGGTCCGCGGGCCGATGCCGTGGACGAGCATCATGCCGACCGGCGGCGTGGCGGTGTCGGCCCAGAGCATCGGCGCCTGGCTCGGCGCCGGCGCCTGCGCGGTGGGCATCGGCAGCGCCCTCTTTCCCGATGAGGACCGCCGGCAGGCCAACTACGACCGGATCGCCGCCCGCGTCGCCGACGCCCTGTCCCTGATCCGCGCGGCGCGCGGGTAGGGGCAACGGCTCAGGTCTCGCCTGTCCAGTCGGGCGGCAGGGGCTGCCGGCCGGGGTAGCCTTCGTCGATGCGGTGGTAGAAGGCGAGCTCGGGCTCGTCGCTGCGCCAGCACAGGAACACCTGCTCGTCGTCGATGATCGCCGGAAAGTCGACCAACCCGATGTCGAAGCTCCAGTCCTTGTAGAGGCAGCCCATCGACTCCAGCTCCGCCAGGTACTCCAGCAGGGCGGCGCGATGCTCCTGGATGGTCGGATCCTCGTCGAACAGCCGCTCGGCGGCGCGGCGTTGCTCGCCGCGCGTCGAGCCGGCCGCCGCCGCCGCGCGGGCGCGCCGAGGCGCGGTGTCCTCCAGGTACTCCCGCAGGCTGCGGCCGGTGTCCAGGATGTCGGCGACGATCCGCTTGACCAGCGGCAGCGTCCGCACCGCGTCGGATCGAGAGAAGTAGCGTTGGAACTCCATGCGGTGCCTGGGCCGCACGACCGTACGGGAGGCACCCGCGGCGGTCAACCGACGGCCCGAACGCTGCCCGGCACCAGGTGTTAGGAGAGGTCTGAGGCGGAGTCGAGCAAGGGGCAAATGTGTCGTTGCGGGAATGACGGTGAGGATCGTTGCACAGCCGAGAGGCCCACTTGGTCTCGCCCGTTACGATCGTCTATACTAAACGTATAAATGATCGGTAGCAACGCGCCGTGAACAACGATGATGTCAGATCCTTGCGACGACGACTCGGCCTGACTCAGAAGCAACTCGCCGAGAGGATGACGGTCGAGCCGAATACGGTAGCTCGGTGGGAACGAGGCGAGCTGGGCGTTTCGGCTTCAGCGGCCGACCGACTCATGCAGGTTGCCGAGTCGCTTGGATCAGGTAGCGCGGTGACCCAGTCATCCGCCGTCGCCATTGACCCTCACCACCAAGACATCCTTCAAGGGCTCCGCGGACGGCTTGATCCGGCAGTGTTCGAGGAGTGCGCCGTGGCTCTGCTTCACCGCGACTGGCCCACCCTGGTGCTCATCAGTGGCGGTGGGGACGATGGGTTCGACGGCGCAGTCGACAGCGGGACGCCAGGGACCTCCTTTCCGTTGGTGGTGACCACAGGGGAGAGGCTTGTCCGGAACTTCGAAAGGAGCATTGATCGGGCGATTGGCAAAGGCTGGAGGCCGACATCCGTCATCTTTGCGACATCTCGGCGTGTTACTCCGCGCACGCGGAGGAAGCTACGCGATGAAGCTCGGGAAAGACACGTCCATCTTCGTCAGGTCTACGATCAGAATTGGTTTGCGCTGCGTCTATACCAGGAAACCGAATGGTGCAAACGCCTGCTGCGGCTGACCGGCCGACCACAAGCATTGAGCCCGTTTCCTGCAACGCAGCGCCCAGTGATTGGGGACAGGGTTCATGGTCGCGAGTCGGAAATGCAGTGGCTCAGAGATCATCAGACCGACTGCATGGTCGTCGGCGAGCCCGCGTCCGGCAAGACGTTTCTTCTTCGGGACTTGGCATTGCAGCGAGCCGCGAGGTTTCTGGTCGATGACGACCGAGCGCAGATCGCGAACGACGTACGCCGCCTCAATCCCAGGGCGGTGATCATCGATGACGCCCATGTCGATCCTGATCGCATCGCAAGACTCCGCCAGTTACGGCAGGAATTGAGTGCAGACTTCTACATCGTCGCGACAAGTTGGCCAAGCGGCGCTGACAGTGTCCGTACCGCGTTGAACGTCGGACGCGACGCCATGCTGAAGCTGAAACGGATCGATGCCGACACGATGGTGCGAATCATTCAATCGACCGGCCTTGAGGAGCCGGATGAACTGATCCGTATCATCCGTGTGCAGGCGGCTGGAAGGCCCGGCCTCGCGGCAACGCTTGCCCATCTGTGTCTCGTTGGCGACATCAAGGAGGTAGTCAGCGGCGAAGCATTGATTTGATAAGCGAACTCGCCCCGAGCCTTAGCAAGACGCTTGGTCAAGACTCATCCCGCGTGCTCGCACCCTTCGCACTGGGTGGAGAATCCGGAGTACGTGCGGACAGAGTTGCTAGGTTCCTCAACGAGTCCCTGGTCAAAGTCCACAGCGCACTCGCCGAGCTCGCTGCCGCAGGAGTGGTGGACGAACGCCCGCATTCGGCCGTCGCGGTCGATCCGGAGCCGATGCGTTGGACTCTGGTAAAACAGGTCTTCGGAGGCGGCGTCGTACCGTTCCAGATTGACCCTGTGTTGAGAATCGTTGAAGACCGACACGACGCGCTGCACACTCTGATCGGAGCCCGCGCCAGAGGAGCCCCGATTCCCGACTTGGAGCGTTGGTTAGAGGCCGCGAACGACGCGCATCTGTGGGCCGCTTACGCTTCGAGCGGTGCCGCCCAAGCACGATATGCGCTCAACCGACATCCCGAATTGATCGACCAACTCGTCGATGCTGCTCTTGTGAACGCCCCGGAAACGGCGATCCCGATCTTGCTCGACCGGTGGGGCGAGGAACATCGTCCTTTTGGAGAAGCCCTGACCGATCTGGATCGGTTGAAGAGGTGGCTGAATGGATTCGCTGTGCGTCAAGAGTCGGCGCTCGACTCACGAGTCAGGCTCATACGCGAGTCGGCCAAGTGGTGCGTGCTCAGGCGAGACGATGATCGAGCCATCAAGGCGATGTGCGTGGCTCTTGCGCCCGGTTTCGAGTATTCGGCACTTGATCCGGGCATGGGGACAACCCTCCAACAAGTGAGTGGGATTCTGCGCGATGTTGACCTCCGAGAATTGACGCAGTACTGGCCGGCACTGTTTACGATCGTCCGCAACTCCGAGCGCGTGCCTTGGGCCGCCCTGTTCGATCTCCTGGAAGCTTGGCTTCATCCTGACCGGGGGATCTTTCCGCCTTCCAAAGCGAGTAAGGAAACTCGCCACTTGCTGCAACAGTTCGCCGGAAAGATGGCGCGAGACCTAGCGGCAATTTCGCGTGAGCACCCTGGGGTTCAGCGGCGGATTGGGGACCTCGCGGGAGAGATGAAGCTGTGTCTCGACCTGCATCTTGACCCTAAGTTCGAGCGCATGTTCCCTTCCGAAATGTACGACCGCGACGACTGGGAGGAACAACACCAGCAATGGCTTGAGGACATCGGCGACTTTGCGGAGACGTTGACCGATCGCCCGCCGGAAGAAGTTGCCTCCCTTGTTGCCGGCATGTACCAGGAAGCGGTGCTCGCTGACATGCACCATCTACGGCTCGGGCATCTATGTGCGAAGCTTGCGGAGCGTGTCCCGAAGCCGGCTCGGACCGCAGAGGCGCTAATCGCGCATGAACTCGCGGCGCCGCTGATCGCCCCCTTCCTGGTGCAGGCAGCCGCGGCTCAGGATACGGACTGGATTCGGCTCGCACGCCGCCTGCTAAGTGACGTAGAGTACCGATGGAACGCAGTGCAGGTGGTATTGACTCATCAATCGGCGCCGGCGGATCTCCGCTGTAGGGCACTCTCCGTCGCACATGAGATGCCGATGCTCGAGGACTTCATGAGGGAGCGATGTCGAGAGATGTCGGAGTCGACAATAGCGGAGCTCCTGCAGTCGGGCGATGCTCGGGTCGCTGTAGCGTCCGCGTTGGGCTACTGGTGCGCGCATCGAGGTGCAGAGGACGCGGCGTTCGGTGAAGTGTGGCGGAGGGCGGTGTTGCGGTCAGCGTCGGAGATCCCCGGCGGGATAGATAGCGCGTACTGGGTCGGCGACATTCTCGCTAGAGACGGTGATCTGGCGGTTGAGTGGTTGGTGCTGAATCAGAGCGTCCAGTATTCGCCGCACACATCGACGTCGAAGGTCGCGGAAGAGACCGCTGGTGCATTGGACTTCGAGCGAAGAGCGAGCGTGATTAAGCGATTGGCGAGCGGCAAGGAAGTATGGCCGTCGGCGAAGGTCATCGCGCTTCTTGTCGGAGACGACACGGAGCTCTATCGCAAACTCCTCGAGTCCAGCGAATTGAGGGACCAACACCTCGACCCCCTCCATCGTGAGCTTGACGACACATGGCGGCGCCTTGCGTCGGTGGCACTCGATGCGGGATACAGTGAGCAGGCAGTTACTCAGGCGACTATTGGGAACTATTGGTTTTGGAGCGTATCTGAGAGCGCCATGTGGGAGAGGAGGAGGTCGGGGTTTGCGGCAGTGATGGACGATGCGGACTATAGAATTGTGACGATTGGTCGCGAAGGCGCGAAAGAGATGAACGAACGAAAGCAAGTCGCGATGCGCCGAGAGGAGGTGGAGGCGGTAGAGGGACGTGAAGTGGTAAGACGGCGCAGGCTTCGTTAGATGGTAGGGGGAGAACCAGCCGGGGAGGCGCAATTCGAGATTCTCGGCGAGATACGAAGCGTGGAGACAATCGCATCGGGTCGGGGCGTGTATCTCCGACGCTTTCTCGACCGGACGTATGGCGCAGGGCGATGGCGCAAGCGAAAGGGTATTGCCACGCTTAGACTGGGCGATGGAGCGATATGCGAAGCCGAGGTCCATTGGTTTGAGGCACACGGGATTGGGCGCAGGGGTGTCAAGATCAAGAGGGTCTTGGGTTGAGTGTCTGAACGGCTAGTATACCGACGAGATGGGTGCGGCTTTGGGTAGCGCCGCTTGGCGGCGGTGGAGTTAGCGAAGTATGCTGTGACCGTTGATTGAGTATGTGATCTGCATCAGCAACCAGGGGAACGAAGCGAGTCTGGTTGTGGGCAGAGTGTACCGTCGGCTGCCGGAAGCGCGCGCCGTCGACGAGAAACTGCTGAGGGTGATCGACGAAGACAGATCGGAGCCGGACGGCTATCTCTATCCTGCATCGATGTTTGCTCCCGTGGAACTGCCGGAGGAAGCGCGCCGGGCGTTGACTGCGGCCGGCATCTGAGGTTCGGACGCGCGTGCTATCCTCGCCGCCGTGATGGAGTTACGCGCGCTGGTCTATGCCGCTCCGAACGACCGGCGTGAACTGGAAGCGCTTCTGGAGCGGCTTGCCGGGGCGGTGGGAGGCGACCGGGAGCTGAGCGAGTCGGTCGCGGGGTTCATCGCCGACGTGCGCCGTGACGGAGACGCCGCCCTGGTGACGCACATGCGCGCGTTCAGCGATCCGGAGTTCGACGACTCGATGCTGCGCGTGCCGCCTCGCGCATTGCGGGCCGCGGCGGATCGCATCGCGCCGGAGTTGCGCGCCGCCATGGAGCGGGCGATCGAGCACGTGCGGCGGTACCAGGAGCACATCGCGCCCGCCCCGCCGCCGCCGGTCGAGATCGACGGGGCCCGGCTGGGCCTGCGCGTGGAGCCGGTCGGCTCGGCGGGCCTGCTGGTGCCCGGCGGGCGGGCCGCCTATCCGTCGACGCTGATCATGCTGGCCGTGCCGGCGCAGGTGGCCGGCGTCGAGCGCATCTGCCTGGCCACGCCGCCTCCCGACTCCGACCGAGGCACGACGAAGCGCGCCATCGACGACAGCGTGCTGGCCGCCGCCCACCTGCTGGGCATCGGCGAGGTGTACTGCATCGGCGGCAGCCATGCCGTGGCCGCCCTGGCCTGCGGGACGCCGACCGTTCCCGCGGTGGACTTCATCGCCGGGCCCGGCAGCGTCTACGTCCAGGAAGCCAAGCGGCAGCTCTTCGGCACCGTCGGCGTGGACGGCCTCTACGGACCGAGCGAGATCGCTATCCTGGCGGACCGGTCGGCGGACCCGGCCTGGGTCGCCGCGGACGTGTTGGCTCAGCTCGAGCACGATCCCGGCGCGGCGTTCGTGGTGTCCGACCAACCCGAGGTTCTGGACCGCGTCCGCTCCGCGCTGGAGCGCCAGGTCCGCGAGCGCGGCCGGCAGGATGCCATCGAGCACGGCCTCCGCGAGTTCACCGCCTTCGTGCTGGCCGCCGACGTCAAGGAGGCGTGCGCGATCATGAATCGCATCGCCCCCGAGCACGCCGTGCTGGCGGTGGCCGATCCGCACGCCGTGCTGGACCGCGTGCACAACGCCGGCGCCTACTTCCTTGGCGCCGCGCCGGTGGCGAGCGGCGACTACTACGCCGGGCCCAGCCACTGCCTTCCGACCGGCTCCACAGCGCGGTTTTCCTCAGGCTGCAGCGTCTACACGTTCCTGCGCCGAGCCAGCCTGGAGGAGTACCCGAACGGCATGACCCGCCAGGCGATCGACGACATCGCCGTGCTGGCCGAGGCGGAGGGCCTGGACGCGCACGCGGCCAGCGTGCGCCTGCGCGGCGACTGAGCCGTCGGCGGCTCAGGCAGGCTGCCGGGCCAGGATCTTTGATGCGGCGTGCGTGCCGATGGTCAGGGTGCCCTGGTCGGTGCGGAGCGTTACCGCGTCGGCGGCCTGATCGATCGACTCGACCCTGACGCGGCTGCCGGGCTGCAGGCCGCTGCGGTGCACGAACTGCAGAAACTCCGGATCCTGGTCGGTCACGCGCTCGACGCGCAGCTCGGCTTCCTCCGGCTGTTCCATGAGGCTGCCGAAGACGGTCTGGTCTATCTGCCCGCGCCGGGTGGGAATCGGGTCGCCGTGCGGGTCGACGGTGGGGTGGTCGAGCAACGCGTCGATGCGGGTAAGGACCACGTCGGATATGGCGTGCTCCAGGTTGTCGGCCTCGCGGTGGACCTCCGACCAGTCCAGGCCCAGCACCTCCACCAGGAACAGCTCCACCAGCCGGTGGCGGCGCAGAACGTCGAGCGCGAGCGCCTCGCCCGGCCCGGTCAGACGGCTGCCGTTGCGCGGTGAGTACTCGATCAGCCCCAGGCCGGCCAGGGTCTTCATCATGGAGGTGGCGGTTCCCGGCGAAACGTCCATCGCATCGGCGATCCGGCCCATCGGCAGGAATCCCCCGGGGCGCTCGCGGTGGCGCAGGTAGATCGCCTTGACGTAGTTCTCGACGGTGCTCGAATAGGCGCTCACGGCTTCGGGTTGGCGGCTCGGGCGGCGCCGGTGGTCATGCCGCCGTCGACCAGCAGGATTTGGCCGGTGACATACTCGGATGCCTCCGAGGCAAGGAAAACCACGGTGCCGTCCAGATCGGTTGGGGTGCCCAGCCGCTTCAGCGGGATGCGATCGACGATGTAATCCCGCCACTCGGCGTCCTGGAACAGCACCTCCGTCTGCGCGGTGTGGAACCAGCCGGGGGCAAGGCAGTTCACGGTGATGCCGTGCGGGCCGAGCGCGTCGGCGAGCGCCCGCGACATCTGCAGCACGCCGCCGCGGCTGGCGACATAGGGGACGACGGCGCCGAAGCCGAACACGCTGGTGACCGAGCCGATGTTGATTACGCGGCCGTAGCCGCGCTCGATCATCCCCGGCGCAAACGCCTGGGTGACGAAGAAGCCGCTACGCAGGTTGGTCTCCAGGACGGTGTCCCAGTCGTCCCAGGTGGTGTCCAGGAACGGTTTGCGGACGTTGCAACCGGCGTTGTTGACCACGATGTCCACGGCGCCGAGGTCTTCGGCGACCGCCTCTCCGAAGGCTCGCACGCTGCGCTCGGAACGGACGTCCAGGGAGTAAGCGCGCGCCGTGCCGCCCAGATCGTGAATCTCTCCGATCGTGTCGGCGCAGTCGCGCGCGTCGCGCGCCGAGATCACCAGCGACGCCCCGGCGCGGGCCAGCGCCTTGCTCATGTAGCGGCCCAGCCCGCGGCTGGCGCCGGTCACGACCGCGGTGCGGCCGCTGAGATCGAACCGGTCCGCTCCGCTCATTCGCCGCCCCCGGCGGCCATCTCCAGGGCCGCCAGCGCCGCCTCCCGACCGCGGTTCACAAAGCCGCCGGCACGCGCCAGGGCCTGCTCCTGATCGTTGGCGCTCACCACCCCGAGGAGCACCGGCACGCCGGTGCCGAGCGCGACCTGCGTGATCCCGCCGGCGACCGCGTGGCCCACCAGCTCGTCATGGTTGGTTTCCCCCTTGATGATGCAGCCCACGCAGATGACGGCGCTCACGTCCCCGGACTGCGCCAGCCGCTGCGCGGCGAGCGGCAGCTCGAACGAGCCGGGCACCCACGCCACCTGCACGTCCCGGTCGGCGACGCCGTGTTCGGTGAGTGCCTCGGTGGCGCCGTCCACCAGCCGCCCGGTGACCTCGTGGTTGTAGCGGCTGGCGGCGATGGCGAAGCGGCGTCCGGTGCCGTCCAGCACCGCCGGCGGAGCGGGCGCGGCGGCCTTCATGAGGCGAGTTGGGCGACGTGCAGCATCGGCACCTTCAGGCGGCGTGCAAGCCTCGACAATCCGGCCCGGCGTGCCATGCCGCCGTCGTCGTCAAGCACCGGGCAGATGGCGGCGGCCGCGGGCAGGCCGGCGCGCGCGGCCAGCTCCACCGCCGCCTCGGTGTGGCCGGCGCGTGCGGCCACACCGCCCGGATCGGCGACCAGCGGAAAGAGGTGGCCCGGCCGGGCGAAGTCGGCGGGGGACGCTTGGGGGTCGGCGACCGCCCGCAGCGTGGCGGCGCGGTCGTGGGCGGACTCGCCCGTGGTGGTGCCGCGCACGGCGTCGATCGAGACGGTGAAGCGCGTGCCGTGCAGCGCGGTGTTCACCTGCGCCATCGGCGGAAGATCGAGTTTCTCGGCCCGCTCGGCGGTGATCGCCGCGCACAGCAGGCCGCTGGCCTGGCGCAGCATGCAGGTGGCGATCCGCGGGGTGACCAGGGACGCGGCCGCCACCAGGTCGCCTTCGTTCTCGCGGTCGACGTCGTCGATCATCAGCACCATCCCGCCGCGGGCGATAGCCTCCGCGGCCTCGTCCACGCTGGCCATGGGTACCGGCTCGTCGGCGTCAGCGTCGGCGGCGGGATTCGCCGTCTCGCCGGCGCCGCCGGCGGCGTGTGGGCCGGCAAGCCGCTCCACGTACTTGGCGATCATGTCGACCTCGACATTGACCGGATCGCCCACGCGCCGGTCGCTCAGGGTGGTCGCGCACGCGGTGTGGGGGATGATCGAGAAGCCGGCGCGGTCGTCCTCGAGCCCGGCGACCGTAAGGCTGACCCCGTCGATGGCGATCGAGCCTTCCAGCACGACATACGGCAGCAATGGCCTCGGCAGCCGGACCTCCAGCCAGCGTGCCGCGCCGAGCTTCTCCCAGCGGGTGACCGTGCCGGTGTCGTTGACGTGGCCCTGCACCAGGTGGCCGTCGACCCGGTTGCCGAATGCCAGGGGACGTTCCAGGTTGACGCGCCGCCCTGCCGCGAAGGACCCCAGGGTGGTCTTGCGCAGGGTCGCGCCGACGCTGTCGATGGTCAGCGTGCGGCCGTCGATGGCGACCACCGTCTGGCAGACGCCGTCCACGGCGATCGACGCGCCCACCTGGGTGCCGTCCAGCACGGTCCGGGCGCCTATGGTCATGCGCGCCGCGTCCGCGGCGGGCCGGGTGAGGGCGGTGACGACGCCCACTTCCTCTACGATACCGCTGAACATCCGGCCTCCTGCGACTCCGTCCGGGGGAGTGGTCCGCTGCCGGCGTGGCCGAGCGTCGCGGCCAGCGACCGGTAGCCGGTGACGATTACCTGGTCGTTGACCTGCCGGTGGCTGACGCGCTCCAGGCGAAGGGCGTCGACCAGGCGAGCGTTTCCCAGGTCGCCCACCGCTTCGATTCCCGAGCCGATGACGATCGGCGCCACCACCACGACCAGCTTGTCGAACAGTCCCTGCCGGATCAGCTCGGTGTGGAGCACCGCCCCGCCCTCGATCAGCACCGAGGTGACGCCCGCGCCGGCCAGGGCGGCGAGCGCCCGGTCCAGCGCCACCCGGCCGTCCGCGGTGCTTCCCACCACCGCCACGCGTGCGCCGGCGCGTTCCAGGGCGGCGCGCGCGTGCCGGTCATGCCGGTCGGTGGTGAGCACCAGCGGCTCGCGCTCGCCGGCCATCATGCGGGCCGCGGGCGGCAGGCGCAGGGTCGAGTCGACGACCACCGGCAGTGGCTGGCGGTCGCGCAGCAGCGGACTGAGCCGCACGGTGAGTTCCGGGTCATCGGCTACCGCGGTGCCGGCACCCACCATGATCGCGTCGTGGCCGGAGCGCAGCTCGTGCGTCGTCACCCGGGCGTCACGGTCGGAGATCCAGCGCGAGTCCCCGCCGGCGGTGGCGATGCGGCCGTCGATCGACTGCGCGACCTTGAGCGTCACGAACGGCATGCCGGTGCGGTGGAACTTGAAGTGCACGGCGTTGAGCCGTGCGGCTTCGTCCTCCAACACCCGCTCGATCACCTCGATCCCGGCCTCGCGCAACATGCGCACGCCTGCGCCGTCGACCTTCGGGTGCGGATCGGCGGTGGCGATCACCACGCGGCGCACCCCCTCGCGGATGATCCGCTGTGCGCACGGCGGCGTGTGCTTGCCGACTCCCGTCCAGCAGCAGGGCTCCAGGTTGGTGTAGAGGGTGGTCCCGGCCGCGCCCCCGGCGGCCGCGGCGCGGTCCAGCGCGACCGCCTCGGCATGGTCGCCGCGTTCGTTGAGATGGCCTTCGCCGATGATCCGGCCGTCGCGGACGACCAGCGCACCGGTCAGCGGATTGGGTGAACTGCGCCACTGTCCGTGGCGGGCCAGTTCAAGCACCCGGCGCATCAGCCCCTCTTGATCATGCATCGCCTGTCTCGTCCGAGGGGCACGCGTTGCCGCAGAAGCGCACCCGGACACGGCTCGCGTGCAGGACGCACGCGGGCCTCTGCCCGGTCGAACTTCTCCCATCCGGACTATACCGTCGGCACCGGAATTCCACCGGTTCCTGCTCCCGCTCATGCGAGCGAGAACTCACGGGCTTTCACCGTCGGTCTGGAATAGGCACCCGTCAAGGCGCCGCACCATGCCCCGAAGTTCTCTCTTTGGCAGGCGAGGGTATCGGCCGGCTGGCGCCGGTGTCAAACGCCCGGTGGTCGTCTCGGTGCTATCCTGCGCGGCGATGGCCGTGGCGCGGGCGTTCGAGGTGCTGCTGGTCGCAATCAGGCTCGGGCTCACGTCGTTCGGCGGGCCGGTGGCTCACTTGGGCTACTTCCGGGACGAGTACGTCACGCGGCGGCGCTGGCTGGACGACGACGCCTACGCCGACCTGGTCGCGCTCTGCCAACTGCTGCCCGGCCCGGCCAGCAGCCAGGTAGGAATCGCGGTGGGCATGCACCGTGCGGGCCTTCCCGGCGGCATCGCGGCCTGGGTCGGATTCACGGCGCCTTCCGCGGCAGCGTTGATCCTGTTCGGCTACGGCGTGTCGGCATTCGATTACCTGGTGGTCCAGGGTTGGCTGCGCGGCCTGAAGGTGGTCGCCGCGGCGGTGGTGGCGTTCGCCCTCCTGGGGATGGCGCGCAACCTGGCGCCGGATGCCCGCCGCGCGACGATCGCGGTCGCGGCGGCTATCGCGATGCTGTTGTGGCGCACCCCGCTGGCGCAGGTGCTGGTCATCGTCGTCGCTGCCGCGGCCGGCCGGCTGCTCTTGCAGGGCGTGGTGTCGCCGGCCGTCGCCGGTACGCCGAACGTGCGCGCAAGACCGTTTGCCGCCGTCGCCAGCCTTGCGCTGTTCGTGGTCCTGCTGGGCGGACTGCCGATCCTCCGGCAGTTCGTGACGAGCGATCCGCTCGACGTCTTCGACGCCTTCTATCGGTCGGGATCGCTGGTGTTCGGCGGCGGTCACGTGGTGCTGCCGCTGCTGCAGGCCGAGGTGGTGCCTCCGGGATGGGTGACCGGCGAGCAGTTCATTGCCGGCTACGGTGCTGCGCAGGCGGTGCCCGGGCCGCTGTTCACCTTCTCCGCCTACCTGGGGACGGTGATGGACGGTCCGGTCGGCGGATGGAGCGGTGGTCTGTTCGCACTCGTCGCCATCTTTCTGCCGTCGTTCCTGCTGGTGGCGGGCATCCTGCCGTTCTGGGAACGGCTGCGGTCGATCGCTGCGCTGCGTGCGGCGATCGCCGGCGTGGGAGCGGCGGTCGTGGGGCTGTTGCTCGCAGCGCTGTACGACCCGGTTTGGACTACGGCCATCCGTACGCCGCCGGACCTGGCACTGGGTCTGGCGGCGTTCGCGATGCTGGCGTGGTGGAAGGTCCCGCCGTGGCTGGTCGTGCTGGCAGGCAGCGCGGCGGGAGCGGCGATCACCGCGTTGTGAATCTGCCGGGACGTCCCCCGCTGGCTCAGAGCATCGCGCGGCGGCCGAAGGCGAGCACCATGGGGTCGCCGACCGGAACCGGACCGCGCATCAGGTACGGCTCGCCGTACTCGACGCCGATCAGGGAACCGTAGTAGCGGTGCCGGCCTTCCCAGGCCTCCAGATAGCCGGGAGATGAGATGGCCGTCTCCGGCTCGTCCCGGCCCGGATCGTGGAGCTGGGACCGGTAGCAGGCGGCGGCTTTGCGCTTGCGCTCCCAGTGGCCGCTGATGTCCACGACGAGCGACGGCCGGAACTGGTAGCGGCTCATGTAGTGCAGCATCGCTTCCGGGCGGTGCGGGGCGCCGCGGCCGGGGTGCTTGGCGACCCCGGCGAACCACCACGCCTCCTTGGCCAGCAGGCTGGCGTTGCTGTGATCGGGATGGTGGTCCTCCCAGTACGGGGCAAGCAGCATGCGGGGCCGGAGCTCGCGAAGCACCTCGACCAGGCGGACCCGGTTCTCCAGCGTACAGGTCACCGCGCCGTCCGGGAGCTCCAGGTTGACCCGCTCGTCCAGGGCCAGAACCGCCGTGGCGGCGGCAGCTTCGGCATCGCGTTCTGCCGCCGTGCCGCGGGTGCCCGCCTCGCCGCGAGTCAGGTCGCACACGCCGATCGAGGCGCCGCCCGCCTGGGCGCGCAGCAGCAGCCCGGCGCAGGTCAGCTCGGCGTCGTCGGGATGCGCGCAGACCGCCAGCACGTCGATCGGCATCGGGGCGGATCATACGCCGCGGCCAGGCGCGCGGCGAGCCGGCCGGGCGTGTGTGGCATACTTCGGCCGTGACGGCCGAACAGGATTCGTCGCCACGGCACTGGGCGCAGCGGCTGCCGCCTCACGTGGCCAACGTGCAGCGCATCATCGTGGCGGTGGTGCTGGTGATGCTGGTGGTGCTGCTGGCCGTGATGATCGTGCGGCTCGGGTGGCTGCTCGCGGTGGAGCTGTTCGGCACCCCGCTCTCCGAGCTGTCGGTGGATCAGCTCCTGCACCTGTTCGGCTTCGTGCTGCTGGTCCTGATCGGGGTGGAGTTGGTGGAGTCGGTGCAACTGTTCCTGACCGATGCACATGTGCACGTCGAGTTCGTGATCCTGATCGCCCTGATCGCTATCTCCCGCAAGATCATCATTCTCGACCTGGCCAACACGTCGGCGGTGAGCCTGCTGGGGATCGCCGCGCTGGTCATCGCGCTCGCCGCCGGTTACTTCCTGATCAAGGGCCGCCGGCCGGCGGGCCCGGAGTAGCGCCGTGCCATGGCGGATGCTCCTGTTCCTGGTCGTGCTCGCCGTGGTGGTGGTGTTGTTCGCCGCCAACATGGAGCACCGCTCGCCCTTCTCGTACGTCTTGGGGACGACTGGAGAGGTGCCGGTCTTCATGGCGCTGTTGCTGGCCTTCATCGCCGGGGCGCTGACCATGGTGCCATTCACCATCGGTCCCCACCGCCGGCGCAGGAGGAAGCACAGGCAGCCGGCTGGCAAGGTTTCGCCTCAGGAGCCGCAGCCACAGCACTCGGCTCCGCAGGTCGGCTCTCCGCACGATGAGCCGCCGGATGCGGAACGTCGGGCTCCGAAACGGAAAGCGCGCCGCCGGCGGCGCTCCGCCCGGACTTGACCGCGACCGCGCGCGGGGTCGAAGGTAGCTGCTGAACCTGCGAGTCCGTGAGGCTCGCCGGTATTCCGTCGCTGCGCTAGAATCTGCTTTCTCGTGGAACACCAGGCGACCGACGCACACCCGATGAAGCGCCGGTTGCCGTCCGAGCTTGAGCGGCTTGCGCGCGCGGAGGGCGTCGATCCGGGCGCCGCCCTGCTCGTGGCGCGGACCGATCTCAACCTGTCCGGCTCCTACGAAGCGGTGTACCTCGTCGTGGAAGGCGATCGGCTGATCACGATCGGCGCTCCGGCCAACGGCGGCACCGCTACCCGTGTCACCGTGGCGCGCGAAGAGATCCACGACATCGGCACCCGCCCGGGCGTGGGCGGCGGGTTCCTGGAAGCCGTGATCGAGGATGCCGCGGTGGAGATCCTGGCGTACTCGAACCGTTCGGCGCCGCTGTTCCAGCGGGTCGCGGCCAAGCTGCAGGCATGGGTGGCGGGCGATCCGCTGATCGTCGGCGAGGAGGACCGGGAGGAGCCCGACCTCTGCCCGACCTGCGGCATCAGGCTGGAGGCGCCGGGCGAGGCGTGCCGGCGGTGCCTGAGCCCGGGCAGCCTGCTCGGCCGGGTGCTGCGGCTCATGCGTCCCTACGCCGGCCGCGCCGCGCTGATGATGGCACTGGTGCTGGTCTCCATCGGCGTGGAGCTGCTGCCGCCGCAGCTCATCAGGGCCATCACCGACCGCGTGCTGGCGCCGGGACAGGCGGGCAACCCGGTGCTGCCGGAGGCCGAGGCGATCGCGTTGCTCGTGCGGATGGTCGCCCTGCTGCTCGGCGCCTACCTGGTCGACGGGCTCGTGCAGTCGATCCAGTTGCGGCTGAGCAGTGCCATCGGCACACAGGTCACCTACGACCTGCGCTCGAAGCTGTTCCGCCACCTGATGCGGCTGTCGGTCTCCTACTACGACCGCTACAGCACGGGGCAGCTCATGAGCCGTGTCGTGCAGGACACCGAGCAGCTCAAGGGGCTGATCGTGCAGGCCACCAGCGGCTTCGTGGCTCAGCTCATCAAGGTCGTCGCCGTGGGGCTGCTGCTATTCACCCTGAACTGGCAATTGGCGCTGGTGACCCTGGTCCCGGCGCCGTTCGTGGTCGCCGCCGCCGCCTTCTTCTGGAAGCGCATCTACCCGCGCTACTACCGGATCTGGGACGCGCGCAGCAAGCTCAACGGCGCGCTCAACTCCATCCTCAACGGCGTGCGCGTGGTCAAGGCGTTCGGCCAGGAGCCGCGCGAGATCTCCCGCTTCCACCGCACCTCCGGCTACCTGCGCGACAGCTTCCGGCGCGTGGAGTACATGACCGCGTCGTTCCAGCCCGGCATGGCGGTGCTGTTCCAGCTCGGCGGCATCCTGGTCTGGTTCATCGGCGGACGCCGCGTGCTGAACGACGTGATGACGCTGGGCACGCTCATGGCGTTCCTCAACTATCTGACCATGTTCTACGTGCCGCTGCGGCAGCTCACCCGCATGGCCAACTGGCTGACCAGCTTCCTGTCGGCGGCGCAGCGGGCGTTCGAGATCCTTGACACGCGGCCGCTGATCCTGGAATCGGCCGACACCAGGCCCATCCCGGCACAGTCCGCGGCGTCGGTGCGGTTCGATCACGTCGAATTTTCCTACGAGCGCGACGAGCGGGTGATCAACGACCTGAGCTTCGAGGTGCGTCCGGGCGAGCACCTCGGCGTGGTCGGCAAGAGCGGCTCGGGCAAGACCACCCTGATCAACCTGATCGCCCGCTTCTACGACGTCACCGACGGCGCCGTGTCCATCAACGGCGTCGACGTGCGCAACCTGCCGCTGCCCGAGCTGCGCCGCTTCGTCGGCGTGGTGCTGCAGGAGTCGTTCCTGTTCCGCGGCACCATCTACGACAACCTGACCTACGGCAACCCGGAGGTGACCTTCGATGCCGTGGTCGAGGCGGCCAAGGCCGCCAACGCGCACGAGTTCATCATGCAGAAGCCCCTGGGCTACGACACCTACATCGGCGAGCGCGGCGCCGGCCTGTCCGGCGGGCAGCGGCAGCGGGTGTCGATCGCGCGCGCCCTGCTCTACGATCCCAAGCTTCTGATCCTGGACGAGGCCACCAGCAGCGTCGACACCGAGTCCGAGCACCTGATCAAGGACGCGCTGGAACGGGTGACCGAAGGGCGCACGACGATCGCGATCGCCCACCGCCTGAGCACGCTCAAGAACTGTGACCGGATCGTCGTGCTGGACGGCGGGCGCCTGCGCGAGGAGGGCACGCACGAGGCGCTGGTGCGCCGGCGAGGGATCTACTACCGGCTGGTCAAGATCCAGACCGACCTGGCGCGCGACGACACCATCGAGTCGCTGGAGCCCGGCCGATGAGCCCGGAGCGGGAACTGACCGAGGCGGAGCTGCGCGAGAAGCGGGGCGAGGGCCCGGATACGGCCCGGCTGCGCTTCCTGGACCCGTCGATGTGCCGCTTCTATCCGGGCAACTTCGCGGCGCTGCACCTGGAGATCACCGGCGTCTGGGTATACGGAGGCGTGTATGCCGCCTACTGCTTCCCGGTCGAACGCCGCGACCAGTTCATCGCCATCATCCAGAGCCGGCGCACGGGCGACGACCTCGAGATCGGGATCGTGCGCCGGCTGGGAGACTTTCCCGACGATCAGGCCGAGCTGGTGCGGGCGGCGCTGCAGCGCCGGTACTTCTTTCACACGATCAGCCGCATCCGCCGCATCGGCTGGGACGGCGGCTACGTGTCGATGCGGGTCGACACCGACAAGGGCCCGGCCAGCTTCCTGATGCGCTGGAGCAACGACCGGGCGGTGAGCTTCGGCCGTAACGGCAAGCTCCTGATCGACGTGGACGACAACCGCTACCTGATTCCGCGGGTGGATGCGTTGCCGCCGCGCGACCGCAGCGCGTTTACGCGTATCATCTACTGGTAGATCATCTACCAGTAGGAAGGCGATGGCACCGGTACCGCGCGTCAAGGGGACGCAGGACTTCTATCCCGACGGGTGGGCGCTGCAGGTCGCGCTGCGGGAGATCATGCTGGCCGCCGGCCGCGGCTACGGGTACCAGGAGTACGAGGGGCCGGCGATCGAGTACCTGGACCTCTACCTGGGCAAGAGCAGCGAGGAGATCGTCACCCAACAGACCTTTCGCATCCAGGACCGCGACGGCAAGGCGCTGCTGCTGCGCCCGGAGCTGACGCCGACCCTGGCGCGCATGATCGCCGCGCGTGAGCAGGAGATCCCGCTGCCGGCGCGCTGGCAGTCGTGGGGGCAGTTCTTCCGCTACGAGCGGCCGCAGCGCGGCCGAGGCCGTTCGTTCTTCCAGTGGAACGTCGACCTGCTCGGCAGCGAGAGCGCGCACGCCGACGCCGAGGTGATCCAGGTGGCGTGCGCGCTGTTCGCGTCGCTCGGACTGGAGCCGGACGCCGTGCAGATCAGGCTCAACGACCGCGCGGCGCTGGAGGCCGACCTGACCGGCGCGTTCGGCGTCCCGGCCGAGCTGGTGCGAGGCGTGTTCCGCGTGATCGACCGGCTGGACAAGGTCGGCGACGATCGCGCCTGTGGCCAAATGGTGGAGATCGGTCTGGAGCAAGGCCAGGCCGAGGGTGTGGTGGCATTCGTTCAGGAGCCGGTCGACGAGCCGCCGGCGCGGCTGGCGGCGATCGTCGAGCAGCTCCGGATCTCCGGTCACGACCGGTACGTGCAGCTCGACCGCAGCATCGCGCGCGGCTTCGAGTACTACACCAGCACCGTGTTCGAGGCATGGGCGGCCGGCGACCTGCGGCGCGCCATCTTCGGCGGCGGGCGCTACGACGACCTGACGCGGCAGGTGGGCGGCAAGCAGCGCGTGCCGGGGGTCGGCATGGCGGTCGGCGACATGGCGCTCCTGGAGCTGCTGCGGGAGCTCGACCGGGTGCCTGCGCCGGCGCGGTCCGGTCCCGACGTGCTGGTCACCGTGTTCGGGGCCGAGCAGCAGCAGGCGTCGGCCCGCGTCGCCGACCGCCTGCGCCGCCGCGGCGTGGCCGTCGAGCTGGCTCTGGATCCGGCCCAGCGCCTGGAACGGCAGCTCCGCCACGCCGACCGGGTCGGCGCGCGCTTCGCCCTGATCATCGGCCCGGACGAAGCTGAGGCCGGCACGGTGCTGGTCAAGGACCTCAGGCAGCGGCGGCAGGAGCACGTGCCGGCCGGCGACACGGAAGCGCTGACCGCCCGGCTGGGCAGCGGCTGAGCGGGAAGAGGCCGCAGGTCCTCAGGGGTCCTTGTCCACGGAGACGATGCACGGCAGGTGCCGCAGCGAGCCGGCCGCGTCCAGGCCGTAGCCGGCCACCCACACGTCCGGGATCTCGAACCCGACCAGATCGGGGGCCGCCTTGGCGCGCTGCGCGAGGATGTTCGGCTCCGGATCGTCGAGCTGTTTGTCGAGCAGGACACACACCTGCACGCTGCGCACGCCCCACGCGGACAGGCGGTCGCGCAGCGCCGCCAGGGTGAAGCCGTGGTCCAGGATGTCGTCCACCAGCAGCATCGAACGGCCGGCGACGTCCGACGGTTGCAGGTCGATGATGACGGTCCGCACGCCGGAGCCGTCGACTCCCATCGCGGCGCCGTAGCTGCCGGCCTTGGTCAGCGCGTAGTGCACGTCCAGCGTGCTCTCCTGCGCCAGTGCGCGGCCCAGGTCGGCGGCGAACATGAACGCGCCGGTGAGCACCGGTGTGACCACCACTTCGGACTCGGGAGGGTAGTGCTCGGCCAGCAGCCGTGCCATCTCGCGCACCCGCTCCTGCAGCGCAGCAGGCGGGATCAGAACGCGTCGGACGATGCGCTGCAGCGCACGGGGGAGCTCGATCCCGTGTGCTGCAAGCGTTGCGCAGTCGGGGTCGATACCGGTTTCGGGTACCATCCGCGAACGATACACGCTGGCGCGTGGTCCCGCACGTCTCGATGCGCTGGTGTTGGACTTCGATCAGACGCGGCCTGACTCCGCCGACTGACAATGCCCGCTCAGGTCCGGCAGCGTCACGCCGTCCGGCGGCGGGCCGTCGAGCGGGTTGGGCTCCCGCCAGATCCGCCCGTCCCAGGTGCGCACCACCACCTCGTCTCCCGACCGGCCCAGGAGGTACTGCGGCGCCAGCGGCACCTTGCCGTACGGGGTGTCGAGCACGTAGGTCGGCACGCCGAACCCGGTGGTGTGGCCGCGCAGCGCCTCCACGATCGCCAGACCGGTCTCGATGGGGGTGCGCAGGTGCGCCGTTCCCGCCACGGGGTGGCACTGGAAGATGTAGTAGGGGCGCACGCGGATCGCCAGCAGCCGGTGAACGAGATCCAGCATCACCTGCGGGTCGTCGTTGACGCCCTTGAGCAGCACGGTCTGGTTGCCGAGCGGCACCCCGGCGCGCAGCAGGCGGTCGCACGCGTCCGCCGCTTCCGGCGTGATCTCGTCAGGGTGGTTGAAGTGGGTGTTCAGCCAGAGCGGATGGTGGCGGCCGAGCACCTCGCACAGCTCCGGCGTGATCCGTTGCGGCAGCGTGCACGGCGTGCGCGATCCGGTGCGGATGATCTGCACGTGCGGAATCGCGCGCAGCCGTCCCAGCAGGTCGTCCAGCCGCTCGTCGGAGAACAGCAGAGGGTCGCCGCCGGTTACCAGCACGTCGCGGATCGCCGGGGTGCGCGCGATGTAGTCGATGCCGGCCTGCACCTTGGCGCGTGTGTGGTGCTCCTCGGTGTTGCCGACGAAGTACTCGCGGAAGCAGTAGCGGCAGTAGGTGGGACAGACGTTGGTAATCTTGAAGGCAACCCGGTCCGGGTACACGTGGACGACGGCGTCCACCGGCGAGTGCTCCTGCTCCAGGAGCGGATCCACGGCGCCCAGGTCGTCGGTGAGCTCCTGTACCGCCGGAACCTGCTGCCGGCGCAGCGGGCAGTCCAAGTCGTCGCGGTGCATGAGCGACGCGTAGTACGGGGTGATCGCCCACCGGTACCGGGCGCCCGCGGAGTCGATGCCGGCTCGCTCGGCTTCGGTCAGGTCGACGTACCGTTCCAGGTCGGCGGCGGACGTGATCCGGTTGCGGAGTTGCCACCGCCAGTCGTCCCAGTGGCGATCGGGTATCCCGGCTGGTCGTGAAGTCCGGCGAGATGGCGCGCCGGCGGCGGATCCGAGGGTCAAGCGCGATCCACCGACAGCACGGCCAGCAGCTCGTCTGCGGTCACGATCGGCACCGGCGCCGACTGAAAGCCGTCGCGATCTCGCGTGACGAGGTAGTCGGCGCCGCATCGAAGCGCGGAGCGCAGTTGCACGGTGTCTTCGAAGTCGCCGCCGTTGGCAGCCAACGCTTCATCCAGGAGCCGTGTGTCCACCTCGACCGGGCGGAACACCGATCGGATCAGGTGGAGGGACTGCTGAGCACGCTGGTCGCCGCCGTGCTTTCGCAGCAGGTAATACACGGTGATGAAGCTGACGGCGGAGACGAAGCCGTGGTGAGTGCCGGTCTCCGCGAATGTCCACACACGGGCCGAGGATCCATAGAAGGGCTCCCGCCGCATCAACACGTCGAGGAGCACGTTCGTGTCCAGGAACAGCCGCAGAATCGTTACGCTCCAGGGGAGGCACCGTGCAGGTACTTCTCCTCCAGGGCCTCTTCGATCAACTCCCGGTCGGATCGGTGTGATCGCTGCGTCACCAGCCCGGTCGCCTGCCTGGTGATCGGGCCAAGATCGCTGAGATCAGCCGTCGTCTCCCGATCAAGCGCCCGTATCATGTGCGCGAACAGAGCCGAAACGCTCATCCGACGCGACTTCGCCATGCGCTTTGCCAGAGCGACCAGCTCCTCCTCGGCGCTCAGGGTCAGTTTCACTCGGCCCATATACGTACGATAGCGAGTCGTCGATACGTACACAATGCCCGGTCGCTTGTGAAGCGTGCCGCGGCGAAGTCGAAGCAAGGCCGGCATGCGAGGTGCTATCATCGGCCGATTCAGATGAATAACGCAGCAAGCGAGATCGGCACCGACCACCGGGCCTACGCCCCCGCGGCCATCGAGCCCAAGTGGCAGGAGCGCTGGGAGCGGGACGGGCTGCACCGCGCCCGCATCAATCGAAGCCGCCCCAAGCACTACTTCCTGACGATGCTTCCGTACCCGTCGGGCGACTTGCACATCGGTCACTGGTACACCATGACGCCGTCCGACGCGCGCGCCCGCTACCTGCGCATGAAGGGCTGCAACGTCATGCTGCCGATGGGCTTCGACTCTTTCGGCCTGCCGGCGGAGAACGCCGCGATCGCTCGCAACATCCACCCCAAGGAGTGGACGTACGCCAACATCGACCGCATGCGCGCCCAGCTTCGCAGCATGGGGGCGATGTGGGACTGGGAGCGCGAGGCGACCTCGTCCGATCCCGAGTACTACCGCTGGACGCAGTGGTATTTCCTGAAGCTGCTGGCCGGCGACCTGGCCTACCGCAACCGGGCGGCCGTCGACTTCTGTCCCAACTGCAACACCACCCTGGCGCGCGAGCAGGTGGTGGGCACGGAGCGGATCTGCGAGCGCTGCGACACGCCGGTGACCAAGCGCGACCTGGAGCAGTGGTTCTTCCGCATCACCCGCTACGCCGAGGAGTTGCTGCGGTTCGACGGGCTCGACTGGCCGGAGCGGGTCAAGGCGCTGCAGACCAACTGGATCGGCCGCTCGGAGGGCGCGCACGTGGTGTTCCGGACCGAGCAGGGCGACGCCCTGGAGGTCTTCACCACGCGGCCCGACACTCTGTGGGGGGCGACCTTCATGGTGCTGGCTCCCGAGCATCCGCTGGTGGCGAAGCTCACCACGGAAGCGCAGCGCGCCGAGGTGGAGGCGTACGTGGCCGAAGCCGCGCGCCAGACCGACATCGAGCGTGAGGCGGCCGGGCGAGAGAAGAGCGGGGTGTTCACCGGCTCCTACGCGGTGAACCCGGTCAACGACGAGCGGATCCCCATCTGGATCGCCGATTACGTGCTGATGACCTACGGGACCGGCGCCATCATGGCGGTGCCCGCCCACGACGAACGTGACTTCGACTTCGCGCGCGCGTTCGGCCTGACCGTGCGGCCGGTGATCCAGCCGCCCGACGTGGAGCCGCTGGACGGCGCCACCATGAGCGAAGCGGTGATCGCCAAGGGGTCGATGATCGACTCCGGCCCGCTGACCGGCACGCCGACCGAGCAGGCGATCCCGCGTACCATCCGCTGGCTGGTGGAGCAGAACCTCGGCCACGCCGACGTCAACTACCGGCTGCGCGACTGGCTGATCTCCCGCCAGCGCTACTGGGGTTGCCCGATCCCGGTCGTGCACTGCCCGCACTGCGGGCCCGTGCCGGTCCCGGAGGAGGAGCTGCCCGTGGAGTTGCCGGACGACATCGAGTGGCGGCCGACCGGGGAGAGCCCGCTCAAGTTCCATCCCACCTGGCGGCACACCACCTGCCCGGGCTGCGGCGGCCCGGCCGAGCGCGAGACCGACACCATGGACACCTTCATGTGCTCGTCCTGGTACCACCTGCGCTATCTCAGCCCGGACTGCACGGACGGTCCGTTCGACGAAGAGGAGTACCGCTACTGGATGCCGGTGGACACCTACACCGGCGGCGTCGAGCACGCCACCATGCACCTGATCTACACGCGCTTCTTCCACAAGGCGTGCCGGGACCTGGGCATCGGCTCCGGCGACGAGCCGATGACGCTGCTCTACAACCAGGGGCAGATCCTGGGCGCCGACGGCCAGCGCATGAGCAAGTCGCGCGGCAACGTGGTCGATCCTGACGAACAGGTGTCCCGTTACGGCGCCGACGCGGTACGCGCCTTCCTGATGTTCGGCTACCGCTGGTCGGAGGGAGGGCCGTGGAACGACACCAACATCCACGGAGTCGTGCGCTGGCTGCACCGGGTGTGGGAGCTGGCGCACCGCCTGCAGGCGCGCGATGGCGCGGACGGCCGGTCGGCCGACAGCGAGCGCGATCTGCTGCGCGCTACACACCAGACGATCCAGAGCGTCTCGCACGACCTGGAAGCGTTCGAGTTCAACACCGTGATCTCCGGGTTGATGCAGCTCACCAACGCCCTGCTGGCGGCCGAGGAGCAGGCCGGCGGCACCGCCGCCTACCGCGAGTCGGTGCTGACCCTGCTCACGCTGATGGCGCCGGCAACTCCGCACATGGCCGAGGAGCTGTGGGAGCTGCTGGGCCAGCCGTACAGCATCCACCTGCAGCCGTGGCCGGAGGCCGACACGGCACTGGCCACGGACGAAACCGTCACCGTGGTGGTGCAGGTCAACGGCAAGGTCCGGGGACGGGTCGAAGTGCCGGCCGGCATCGACCAGGAAGAGGCGCAGCGCCTGGCGCAGGCCGCGGACAACGTGGCCCGCACCCTGGACGGCCGCGAGCCGCGCCGCGTGATCCACGTTCCGGGCAAGCTGATCAACTTCGTCGTGTGAGGTCGGCGGTCCGGTGCCGTTCTCGCTGCAACGCGTCATCCCGTGGGGACGGACGTTCGCCGAATATCGGGCTATGTTCGACCTCTCGGCGGCTGACCTGTGCCGGCGCATCCTGGGCTGCGGCGACGGGCCGGCCAGCTTCAACGCGGAGCTGACCGCCTTGGGCGGCGACGTGGTCTCCATCGACCCGCTGTACGCCTTCCCCGGAACGGCGATCGAGCGCCGGGTAGAGGAGGCCTTCGAGGTGGCGATGGACCAGGCGCGCCGCAACCCGGACGACTTCGTCTGGACGCACGTGCCGTCGATCGAGGAGCTGGGGCGGCGGCGCATGGGAGCGATGCGCCGGTTCATCCGCGACTATCCGTCAGGCACGGACCAGGGCCGGTACCTGGAGGCCTCGCTGCCGGAATTGCCGTTTGCCGACCGCTCCTTCGACCTGGGGCTGTCGTCTCATTTCCTGTTCCTGTACAGCGAGCAGTTCGACCTGGGCTTTCACCTCGACGCCCTGCGCGAGATGCTGCGTGTCGCCGCGGAGG
This sequence comes from Spirochaetaceae bacterium, assembly GCA_028818385.1. The sequence goes on along the minus strand of JAPPNY010000122.1, from coordinate 24,104 downwards.
TACGGGTCTTTCCACTGCTGCAGGTGGGCGGTGCGCCCTCGCCGCACGTTCAGGCCGCGGTCGAGGCGATGCGCTCGGAAGGCGTCGAAGCCGCCGTCGAACCGGTTCCTTACGAGTTTCAGCGCGGCGGCAACCGCGTGCTGCGGTTGCGTCGGCATCAGGGCCGGTAGACGGCGATCCCCCAGGGGTCCACGAGTCCGGTGGTCACCACGTCCTCGACGCCGGAGCCGTCGAGGTTGGCGCGCCGGATCGTGTCCGTTCCCCAGTCCGTCCAGTACATCTTCCGGCCGGTGAGGTCCAGGGCGATTCCCTGCGGATTCAGCAATCCGCCGGTGACGAGGTCTTCGACGTCGGAGCCGTCGAGGTTGGCGCGCTGGATGCGGTCGGTCCTGCGGTCGGTCCAATACATCTTCCCGCCGGCGGGGTCCACGGCGATCCCCTGGGGGTCGGACAAGCCGGTGGTCACCAGGTCTTCGACATCCGTACCGTCAAGGTTGGCGCGCTGGATCTTGCCGGTGCCCGGGTCCGTCCAGTACATCTGGCCGGCGCTGAGGTCCAGGGCGATTCCGCGCGGATATCCGAGATCGGTCACCAGGGTCTCCACGTTCGAGCCGTCCAGATCGGCACGCTGGATGCTGTCCGGCGACGAGGTGGTCGCCGATTCCGTCCAGTACATCTTGCCGCCGGGGACATCCAGCGCGATGTCGTAGGCGCCGGACATGCCCGCCACGCGGAGGACCTCGCCGCGGGCGCCGTCCAGGTCGAACCGGCGTATTTCGTTCGCCCCTGCGCTGCTCGGGTAGTGGTCGATCGCGTAGATCCTGCCGCCCGCGACGTCCAGCGCGATCCCGCGCGGATCCGCCAGTCCCATGCCCACGAGGTGCTCCAGGCCGGTACCGTCGAGGCTGGCGCGCTGGATCCCCGTGTAGATGTCGGTCCAGTACATCATGCGGGCTTCGACGTCGAGCGCGATCTCGTAGGGGCCGTGCACGCCGCTGGCAAGGACATCCTCGATGTCGGAGCCGTCGAGATTGGCGCGCTGAATCCTGCCCAGGTCGCGCTCGGTCCAGTAGATCTTTCGGGCAGTGAGGTCGAGCGCGATCCCGTCGCGACGGGAGGTCGACCCCTCGATGGGCGTCACCAGGTCTTCCACGCCGGAGCCGTCGAGGTTGGCGCGCTGGATCTTGTCCGTGAGCCGGTCTGCCCAGTACAGCTTGCCGGAGGCGACGTCGAGCGCGATCCCCCGCGGACTCAGGAGTCCCGCGATCACGATGTCCTCGACGTCCGAACCGTCGAAGTTGGCGCGCTGGATCTTCTCCGTCCCGGCGTCCGTCCAGTACATCTTGCCGGCTTCGACGTCCAGGGCAATTCCGTACGGGTTGTCCAGCGACGTGACGACCAGGTCCTCGATCTCGGATCCGTCCAGGTTGGCGCGCCGGATCACGTTCGCACCGTAGTCGGTCCAGTACATCTTGCCGCGGCTGGCGTCCAGCGCGATCCCGTTCGGCCGGGCGGTGCGTACCAAGGTCTCGACACCCGTGCCGTCCAGGTTGGCGCGCTGAATGCCCACCTCCCAGTCGACCCAGTACATCCTGCCGTCGGTCACCGCCAGTGCGATGCCGTACGGTTCGACCAGCCCCTGAGCCAGGTCTTCGACGCCGGAACCGTCCAGCCCGGCGCGTCCGATGGTGTTCGTGCCGGCGTCCGTCCAGTAGATCCTTGCCGGTGACCGTGTATCGGTGTCCGGAGTCAGTCCGCTGCAACCTGCCAGAAGCAGGGCGATCGCGGCCAGTGCGAGGGAGCCTGATGGAAGGTTCTGCGAATTCACGAACGGCAGCATAGGTCCCGGTGGGCGGCCTCACAAGTTGTATCGCTGCCCGTGCATGTGCCACGTTTTGTCGTGACATTGTCAAGGAGTTCAGATGGAGCGAAAGATCGAGGTGTTCTCGGTGCGTGATCTTCGGGTGCGCTCCAGCGAGCTGGTGCGCGAAGCGGAGGCCGGCCAGGTTTCGATCATCACCAAGCGCGGCAAACCTGCCGTCCTGGCGCTGCCGTTCGGGAGCCGGCTGGTCGATCTGGGCCTCGACAAGGATCTTGCGCTCGCTCTGTTCGAGCAGGGACTGGTGACCCTGGCGAAGGCCGCACGGCTCGCGGGTGTCACGCAGGACGTGTTCATGGATCTGGTCGACGAGGCCGGTCTGGTCGCGGTGGACTATCCTCCCGAGGAACTGGCGGACGAGTTGCGCGTCGAGGTTTGATCTCGCAGATCGTCGCCGATGCCGGTCCGCTGATCGCGCTGTCGCGCATCGACCGGCTCTCGTTGCTCCCGCATCTGTTCCCTGCGGTGGTCACTCCGGGCGTGGTGATCGGCGAGCTTCGGCTGCAGGAACCCCGTCCGGGTGTCGCGCGACTGGCTGACGCCGTGCGGGCCGGCGTCTGGTTGCGATCCATGACGCCGTCTGACGATCGTGTGATCGCAGGCCTTGGCGTCGGAGAGTCGGGGGCCATCCGACTCGCGCAGGAGTTGCAGTGCCCGCTGCTGATCGATGAACGTCGCGGACGAGCCAGTGCCAGGAACCGCGGCATCGCGGTGATCGGCACCGGCCGCATCCTCATCGCCGCAAAGGAACGGGGCTTGATCGAGTCGCTGGCCGGCTCTTTGGATGCCCTCGGGGACGCCGGCTATCGGCTGTCGGATGAGCTCCGTTCGCGCCTGCTCGCGATCGCGGACGAAGCGGGACCGTGAGGGGTGCGGGCGAACAGGTAGGCGCGGCTGCTCTTTCCGACGACGGAAAGGGCGCCCATGTGCCGGAGGGCGTAGGTCATCTCGCCGGCGGCGGCAGGGGAGATGCCCGCGGCGTCCGCCAGCGCACGATTGGTGAACGGGTCCTGCAGGCGCGGAGGCAGCAGGCGTGCCAGGTCCGCCGGTGTGCGGAAGCGGCGCCGGTGGCACACCTCCAGCAGCCGCGTGTCCAGGACGCTGATGCCGCGGCGGCGCCAGCTTCCGCGGCCGTCGGCGCATCGCAGCTCTTCCACGTCCACCAGGAGCACTTCGAGCGTGAAGTTGAGATCGGTCATCAGGTGCGGGATCCGGATCAGCTCGGCGAACAGGTCGCGGTAGGCGCCGCGCTTCGGCGACAGCCGGCGGCGCAGGACCTGTCCCCGCGGGTTCGTGGTCACGATCCACTTCCGCTGTGCGATCGGGAACACCAGCCGCACGCGATGGGTGTTGACCAGCCGGGTCAACTTGCGCTTGAGCTTCGCGAAGCCGCGGGTCTGGATCTCGATCAGGGTCCCGGGGGGGCGCACCAGGTCGATCACGTAGCCGTCCATCGGCACCTCGACCCGGTCGCGCGGCAGCGCGTACCAGGACTTCAACTCCGCGTGCAGCGACCGTTCGCGCAACTCTCCGATGGTGCGTGCGTGCTCCACACTTACCCTATCGGCAAGACTGGCTGCCGCCCGCGCGGAAGGCGCTACAGCACCTCCTGCAGCACATAGAAATAGTTCTGGTCGGTGCCGAAGATCAGCAGGTCGCGCGACGCCACCGGGGCGCTCAAAACCGCGCCGTCCAGCTCCATCTCCCACAGCAGGCGGCCGTTGCGGGCCGACAGGCAGATCAGGCGGGGCGGGTCGCCGCGTACGCCGAAGTACAGGCGGCTGCCGGCGACGGTCGGGGCGCTCGACGTGGGCTGCTCCAGCGTCACCCGCCACGCCTCGCGCCCGCTGCCGGCGTCGAAGGCGCGCACGACCTGGTCGCCGCTGGTGTAGATCACCAGGTTGCGCCAGAGCGCCGGCGCCATGTAGTCGAGCAGCTTGATGTTGTCCCAGAACAGGCGGACCGGGTTGTAGGGGGAATCCTCGCTGAAGTAGGGCTCCTCCCTCTTGCGCCAGAGCTCGCGTCCGGTCGTGCGGTCCAGCGCCAGGTAGTTGAGCACCGCGGCACCGCCGGTGGCGTAGTACATGTTCTGGCCGCGCAGGGCCGGAAACGAATACCAGTTGACGTACGGGTCGTCGCCGTCGACGTACCACAGGTACGAGCGGCTCGCGATGTCGTAGGCGCCGAAGCTGACGCCGCGTTCGGGCGGCGCGGGTGCCCAGTAGATGACCCCCTCGTACACCTGGAACGTGTGGTAGGACCAGATCGGATTGGGGATGCGGTGCACTTCGATGCCGTCCGGGTCAAGGAAGTACGACGCGCCGTTGTCACTGGTGAAGATGATCAGGTCGTCGTAGCGCAGGATCAGCGACTGCACGGTGGACTCGGTCTGGAACGACCACAACTCCTCGCCGCCGTCGCGCGACACCGCGTACACGCTGCCGTCGTTGGACCCGAAGTAGACGGCGTCCTCATCCGCGTACGGCACCGAGTTGTTGGGCGCGCGCGCCTTGAAGATCCAGCGCATGTAGCCCGACTCGGCGTCCAGGGCGTAGAAATTGCCGTCGTCGGCGCCGAAGTAGATCGTTCCGTCGTAGACGATCGGGGGATTGAACGAGGTCGCCTGCTGGCCCACTTGCAGGGGCAGCTTCCACTTGAGCGCCAGTGGCGGCGCGACCGTCGTGGGGGCGACGCCGCGGCCCTGGCGCCCGCGGAACTCCAGCCAGTCGCCCGCGCTGCAGGCGGTGAGCGCCAGCGCCGTCGCGGCGGCGACTGCGGCGCTGGCCGCTGCCGCGCGCCGGCCGGTCAGCAGGAGAGCCCCCGCAGGCTGAGCAGGCGCTTCAGCCACGCGATCAGGCCGCGCCGGCGCATCTGCGTGGCCGCCGCCAGGGCGGCGACCCGCAACTCGCCGGCGGCGCGGACGTCCGGCGGATTCGGTCGATAGCGGAGCGCGGTGTAGCGCTGGGCGAAGCCGTGCAGCTCCGGATAGCGCTCGGCGTACTCGCGGGCGGTCTCCACCGGGGACTTGACCGCGTAGCCGTCGGCCGCCAGCCGCATGTACAAGAGCGACGCCCGCGCCCGCATGCCGTGCCGGGTGGGCGCGCGGGCGGCCATGGCCAAAATCCCCTCGCGGCCGTACCGCCACGCGTAGGCGCCGGCCACCCCGGCGATGGCCAGCGCACCTGCCAGGCGCAGCACCAGCAGCCACGGGAACTGGAAGTCGCGGTCGAGGCGGTCCTCGATCTGGATTATCGGGATGACGACATCCTGGCCGGTGGCGCCCAGCTCGGGCGGCGGCTGGATGGCGAACTGCGTCGCCTCGATGTCTATCCAGCCGTAGCTCGGCAGGTAGTACTGGGTCCAGGAGTGGCGGTGCGCGGTGGTGATCAGGTAGAGCTGGTCGAGCGGGAACTCCTGCAGCGGCTCGATCACCTCGCGCAGGCTCTGCAAGCCGCGCCGGTGCACGTCGGTCTGCAGGCTCTCGGTGCCGAGCCAGCCGGTGACCACGCGGCTGGGGATGCCGGCGATCCGCCCCAGGATCGCCGCGGTGTTCGAGAACTCCGTGCAGTCGCCGGTGCGGGTCTCGAACAGGAACAGCTCCAGGTGGTCGACCGACACGTCGTCGGTGAAGCCGATCTCGTACTGGCAGGTGTCGAAGGAGCGCAGGATGGCATCGATTCTGTCGAAGTAGCCGGCGGCGCCGGCGGTGACTTCGGCGACGTACTGCTCGAAGCCGGCCAGCGTCTCGCCGTCGAACGGAACCTCCAGGTAGGGGGCGAGGGCGCTGCGCTCGGCCGCGGACAGATCGCCCAGCCAGCGCCACTGATCGGGTCCGGTGGCGCTCACGCGCGACACCGTCCAATACGAGAGGTCGAACGGATGGTAGAGCCGGTTCATCACCGTCGGCTCGATCTCGTACGGCCGGTACGGCATGACCCGGTCGTCGATCGAGGACAGGAAGAAGAACTCCCGCGGCTCGCGTCGGCGGTCGGGCAGGCGCAGCACGTCGACCCAGGTGGTCAGCAGGCGCTGGTTCACCAGGTCGTTGAGCGGCTCGTCGATGCTGTAGGTGAAGCCGCCCTCGGGATGCAGCTCGGCGAAGTAGCCGTCGGCCGCGTACACGGGATCGGTGGCGCTGGCGATCACCATGCGCGCGTACTGCCGGGCCTCGCCGTCGCCCTCGCCTTCCTCGCCCTGGCCTTCGCCGTCGCCTTCCTCGCCTTGTCCCTGCCCCTCGCCCTGCTGCTGTCCCTGGCCGCCACCTTCGGCGCCCTCGCCCTGGCCGGCGCCGGAGTCGTTCCAGCGATCGGCCGGTACGCCCTCCAGGCGCTGCTGGCGGTCCGCCTGTCCTCCCTGTCCGTCCTGCTGGTTCTGCGCCTCCTCGCCCTGGCCGCCCTGTCCGTTGGCGTCGGACTGCTCGCCCTGGCCGCCCTGTCCTCCGCGCTGCGATGGATCCTGCGGTGGATCGAGCGGGCGCAGGTTGCCGCCGGGCGGCCCGGAGGAGTCAGCGCCGATCGGCTGCGGCTCCGGCACGGCGACCTCGTTCAGGTTGTTGAAGGCGATGCGGTTGGAGACGAAGTCGGGCGGCAGCAACGCGCCCAGCGCGATGCTGACCGGCAACGCGAACATCGCGAACGTGGCTAGCTCGCGCCGGCGGAAACGGCCCCCGGACTCGGGAAACGCCGCCAGGTAGAGCGCCAGCGCGTGCAGGAGGAAACCGCAGGTGATCATGACCACCAGCGCGGTGGTGATGCGCAGGCTCTCCTCGGCGATCACGTCGTTGGCGCGGGAGAAGCGCAGCAGCTTCAGGAGCACGTAGCCCACGAACAGGAGCTCCGCGACGGCGACCAGGTGGCCGTGCTCGCGGGCGTGGAAGACCAGCGCGGTCAGCACGAACGCGGCAAGCCCCACCCCGATCACGGTCAGGCTGGTCCTGTCGAGGCCGGGACCCGCGACCGCCGCGACGACCGCCAGCCCGAGCGCGGCCCCCAGCCAGTACGGGAGCCGCATCCGCGGCGGCTTGAGGAAGGCGGACAGGGCCATCTCCAGCGGCACCAGCGCGAACCACGTCACCCAGCCGACGCGGTCGTAGGAGATGGTCACCGCCGGATGCACGATCGGGATGGCGATGGCGACCAGGTAGACCAGCAGGCGGGTCGAGAACAGCAGGGTCATGACAGACCGACCTCCAGCGGCTCGTCTTCGACGTGGACGTTGGTCCCGCGAAGCGAGGGGCCGAGCGCGAAGCGTTCGCGGCGCAGCGCCCACGCGCCGGGAACGAGCGAGGCCGACACCGGGCGCAGTGCCAGCCGGATCCGATCGTCGTCGTCGCTGCGCGGCGGGATGGCGGACACGGTGCGGTACACGTGCAGGGCGGTGTCGCCAAGCTGCGCCACGTGCGTGGCCAGGGCGGCGTCGAACGCGGTGGTGAAGATGAACAGCTCGTGCGGCTGCACCTCCGGCCGGTGCTCGGGGCCGTTCGCGAAGGTGATCGAGGCAAGACGGCGGGCTAGGTCGTCGATGTCCTCGACGGTGTCCACGTCGTGCTCGCCGGAGCCGGTGATGACCCGGAAGGTGAAGTCCTCATGCTCGGCCTTGACCGCGCGCAGGAACGTCAGCAGCCAGCTCTTCAGGTAGTCGAGGTGGAGCACCGAGTCGAGCGTCTCCGGGCCCGCCGGCCGGTAGTGGCGGAGCTCGACGTGCAGCAGGCGGGTCTGCTGCTCGCTGACCGGGGAGATGCGGGTGATCAGCTCATTGAGGCGGCTGGACGCCTTCCAGTTGATGTCCTTCAGGCGGTCGCCGGGCTCGTACTCGCGCATGTAGTAGCGCTCCTCGTCGGAGGAGCGCCGCCGGCGGGTGGTGTCGTCCCCGACGGCCGCGTCGATCTTCGGGGCCGAGCGCGCCGGCAGCGCCGCCGGGCGCACCGGCAGCAGCCGGCGTTCGTCGCGGCCCGGCAGGTGGCTGCGGGTCAGCCCGAACACGTCGCGCACGGCCAGCCGGGCACGCAGGTCCAGGTCGCCTGCGACCGGCAGCTTCAGGCGGAGCGGGAGCTCCTCCGACGCCGATGAGACCTCCGCGCGCAGGTGCACGGCCGCCCGGTTGCCGGCGCGCAGTCGTCCGCTGAACCGCGCGTGCAGGCGGTAGAAATAGTGGGGCCGGCCGGCGCCGGCCGCCTTCAGGTCGAGGGTGCCCGCGGTGCGCGCGGACAGCGGCCCGCCGGTATCCCACGCCATCGTGACGGCGGCCATGCGGCGCGCCTGCAGCCGGCCGTCGAAGGCCAGCACCGCCAGCACGAGCGTGGCGGCGGCGGACAGCACGAACTCGTAGCTGTTGTCCGTCGCGAACGCGCTGCCTGCCAGGTAGCAGGCTGCCGCCAGCAGGCCGGTGCCGAGCAGCGTGAACGGGTAGTAGCGCAGTGCCGCGCGCGCGGCGGTCCAGCGGGGGCCGGCCTGGGTCAGGTGCGGGGCGGACGGGCGGAACCGGAGACGGGAAACGAGGCGCGGAGGCGAGGCGGTCGCCATCAGCCGGCGCGCGCGGGCACCCGGTCCACCCTGACGTTCGAGCGCACCTCGTCGATGACGGCGCGCGCGTCGCCGTCGGTGTCTTCCAGCAGCAGGCGGTGGCTGACGCCGGGTATCAGCACCTCCTTGGCCAGGTCGATCGTCACGAACTCCTCGCCGCGCACCAGGGCCAGGGCCCGTGCCAGCCGCGACAGCTTGACGCCGGTGCGGGGGCTGGCGCCCGACTCCACCGCCGGATGGCGGCGGGTGCGGCGCACGCACTCGACCAGGTAGGTGACGACCTCGTCGTGGATGAAGATCCGGTCGACCAGCCGCTGCCAGGCGACCAGCTCGTCGCACGACACGACCGGCCCGATCTGGTCCCAGGCGTCCTCACGCCCGTGCTGCTTGACGATGCGCTCCTCGTCGGCGGTCGACGGGAAGCCCAGGGAGAGCTGCACCATGAAGCGGTCGAGCTGCGGGATCGGCAGCGGGAACAGGTGGGCGCCCTTGAGGTTCATGGTGGCGATGATGAAGAACGGGTCAGGCAGCCGGTACGTGGTGCCCTCCACGGTCACGGCCTGCTCCTCCATCGCCTGCAGGAAGCTGCCCTGCGTCTTGGGGGTCAGCAGGTTGATCTCGTCGCAGAGCACGAAGTGCGCGAACAGGGGACCGCGCGTGAAGGTGAAGGAGCCGCTGGCGATGTCGTAGCGGTTGAAGCCCAGGATGTCCTGCGGCAGCAGGTCGACCGTGCACTGGATGCGGCTGAATTGGTCGATGCCGACGCCGTGATCGGACGTCTCGGTCGTGTGCCAGCGGATGGATGCGGCCAGCGCCTTGGCCAGGGACGTCTTACCCACGCCGTGCGAATCGGCCAGGATGACGTGGCCGCCGGCCAGCTTGGCCGCCAGCAGGTGCTCGATCGTGCGGGCGTCGATGGAGATGAGCGAGCGGACGTTGTCGATGATGCGGCGGATGCCGTCGCTGGCATCGCGCACGGCAGTGGGCGTTAGGCCGTCGTTCGACTGGCTCATGAGTGGTCGCCGCCGGTACGGCAGTACGAAAGGTTACGGGCTATTGAAACGAACGGTCAACGAACGGGACATGAACGGGGCGTGAACGTGAGATGATCGGTGGATGGAGATGACCCGCCACAGGGTGAACGTGCGGCTGCACCACACCGACGCCGCCGGCGTGCTGTTCTACGGCCGGCTGTTCGAGCTGGTGCAGGAGGCGTTCGAGGAGGCCCTGCGGGCCGGCGGGCTGCCCCTGGCCGATCTGCTGCGCGACGGTGGTTTCGGGCTCCCGGTCGTACACGCGGAGGCCGACTACGCCGCTCCGGTCCGCGTCGGCGACTCGTTGGACGTGCGCCTGTCGTTCGAGGCGGGCGACCGGTCGCTGCGGGTCAACGCCGAGATCGCCGATGGGGCCGGGCGTACGGTTGGGGCGGCTCATGTCGTGCACGCCGCCGTCGATTGGGCGACCGGCGCGGCGGTGCCGCTTCCCGACGCGGTGCGAGCGCTGACGCGATGATTCAGGCGTGGCTGCTCGACTACCGGCCCCTGGTGCAGTCGGTGGCGGGCGACGCGGCCGCCGCCGCCGTCACCCTGCCGGCTCGGCTGGAGACGGCGATGCGGGAGGTCGACGGCCCGCGCCCCGAGTGGGCCGTCCTTTCGACCTGCCACCGGTGCGAGGTGTACAGCCATCCGTCGAACGCCGAGTGGCTGCCCGGCGTGCTGCGCGAGCACTTCCCGCCGGCGGCTCGGGCCGCGCTGACCGCGGTGCGCGACGGATCCGCCGCCCGCCACCTGATGCGGGTGGCCGCCGGCCTGGACTCGATGCTCCTGGGCGAGACCGACGTCCAGCGCCAGGTGGCCGCCACGCTGACGCGTTCGACGGAGTCCGGCAGCGCCGGGCCCGTGCTGAACGCGCTGTTCGGAGCCGCCGTCCACGCCGGCAAGCGCGTGCGCACGGAGACGGACATCGGCCGTCACGCCACCTCGCTGGCGTCGGCGGCCGTCGATCTCGTCGCGGAGCGCCTGCAATCGGTCGACCGGGCGAGGGCGGTGGTGTTCGGCGCCGGCACCATGGCGCGGCGCGCCTGCGAGCGCCTGCACGCCGTGGGCATCGGCTCGCTGACCGTGGTCAACCGCACCATGGCGCGGGCCGAGCATCTGGCCGACACCCACGGCGGTCGCGCCGTTCCCTGGGAGGGCGCTGCCGACGCGCTGCGCGAGGCGGACGTCGCGGTCGCCGCCACCGCCGCCCCGGAACCGTTCATCGACGCGATCATGCTGCGCGGCGTCACGGCGGCGCGCGCCGGACGTCCGCTGCACCTGATCGACCTGGCGCTCCCCCGCAACGTGCACGCGGGAGCCTGCGGCGCCGTCAACGTCAGGTGCTACGACTTCGCCGACCTGGAGGAAGCCACCCGCGCCAGCCATGCTGCGCGGGCCGCGGAGGTGCCGCGCGCGGAGGCGATCATCGATCAGGAGGTGGCCCGCTTCCTCGTGTGGCTTCGCGAGCACGAGGTGGCGCCCGCACTGCGTCTGCTCGGGGAGCTGGCGGCGGCGACCCGCGACGAGGAGCTCGAACGGGCGTGGCGGCGCCTCCCGAAGCTCGACGCCCGGCAGCGCCGCGTCGTGCAGGCGCTGGCGCACAACATCGCCCGGCGCTTGGTGCGCCGGCCCATGATCCACCTGCGCGAGGCGGCTGGAAGCGCTGAGGCGAACCGCTATCGCGAAGCGCTGGAGCACCTGTTCGCCGACCCGGATGGTTGAAATCAGGCAGCTCCGGGACCTGCAGCGCGATGATCTCAAGGTCGCGGACGGATACGTGTCGACGGCGAGGTATAGAGTCCGCAAGGCGGAAATCACCCGCGCGGTTTGCTTCACCCTGGACCGGCAGGAATTGAGCGAGCCTTACGAGAAACGCTGGACGGTGTCGGAAGAGGACTTCCAGCGTTACCGGGATGTCGTCGGTCAAGGCCTGTCATTTGCCGCCTACGACGGCGGATGCATTGCCGGCGTCACGATCGCCGAGCCCGCAGGCTGGAACCGGAGCCTGTGGATCCGGGAATTCGCGATCTCGAAGCCGTACCGGAGGCAGGGCCTGGGCCGCCGACTGATGGATCGTGTCGCCCGGCATGCCAGCAAGGAGGGCTTCCGAGTCCTGGTCTGTGAGACGCAGACCACCAACGTACCGGCGATCGACTTCTATCGAAGCGTGGGCTTCGAGGTCGGCGGAATCGATCTGTCCTACTACAGCAACGACGATGTCGAGGCGGGCGAAGTCGCTCTCTTCCTGAAACGCAAGCTGGAGTGACGGCGGACTCGCCGGTCAGGGCGCTACGACGAGCGTATGGCGCCCGGAGCCGGCGGGCCGGAGCTCCCAGACGGTGGATGCGAAGCGCTTCACGAAATAGCGGTCATGCGAGGCCGCGACCACGGCGCCGCCGAACCCACCGAGCGCGGTCTCGAACCGCTCCCGGGAGTCCAGGTCGAGGTGGTTCAGCGGCTCGTCGAGCAACAGGACCGTCGCGCCGCGGGCGACCAGGAGCGCCAGCGACAGACGGGCGCGCTCTCCGAAGCTCAGCTCCGCTATGGGCTGCAACGGATCGTCTCCCGAGAACAGGAAGAAGTGCAGGAACGAACGAGCCTCGGTCTCCGACATCGCGCACTCGGCGAGAATCGTCCCGAGCGGGCTCGAGCAGGGATCGAGCGTCTCCTGCTCCTGGGCCATGTAGCCGATCACGGCTGCCGCCGACGTGCGGAGCCTGCCCGCGGCCGGCTGCAGGTCTCCGGCAAGCGTCCGCAGCAGGGTGGTCTTGCCGCTGCCGTTCGGGCCCTGCAGCGCCACCCGCTCGCGCCTGCCCAGATCCACCGTAACCTCCTCCAGCACGGGCGGACGGCCGTCGTAGCCGGCCGCGAGCCGCTCGAGCGCCAGGGCGCGGTCGCCGCCGGCCGCATCGCCGAACTCCACCTTGAGGCGCCAGCCGTCGGTGGGGCGCTGCGTGCGGGCCGGGTCGTCGCGATACCGTTCCAGCTTCTTCTCGCGTGAACTCGCCTTTCTGGCCACCTTCTTCGCCAGGCGGCGGACGTTTGGATTCCGCGGCGTGGTGCTCGTCTCCACCTGCCGTGCCTGTTCCCGGGTACGTGCGATGTCCCGGCGCATGCGTGCCATCTCCGCCTGTTCGCTGCGAAACAGCGCGCCCTGGCGCTCCCGTTCCCGCGCGCGTCGCTCCGCATAGGCGGTGTAGTTGCCGGCGTACCGCGTAAGCGTGCCGGATGCGGGATCGACGGCAAGAACCGCGGTGGCGACCTGGTCGAGAAACGCACGGTCGTGAGAGACCAGGAGCACCCCGCCGGGAAAGCGCAGGAGGACCTCCGCCAGCCGGTCCAACGCCCCGGCGTCGAGGTGATTCGTGGGCTCGTCCAGAAGCAGGAAGTCGGGCCGGTCCGCGAGCAGCCTGGCGAGCGCCAACTTCTGCTTCTGGCCTCCGCTGAGCTGGTCCACGGCCATGGCCGGATCCAGCTCTCCCAGGTCCCAGTCCGCCAAGGCCGACGTCGCGTCGGCTCCCTGCGCCGTGGTCAACCGTTCCAGCGCGTCGGTGTAGGCGGCCTCCGCCTGCGGGTCGTGCGGCGAAGCCCCCAGACGTTCCGCGGCGGCGGCCAACTCCTCCTGCAGAGCCACGTCCGCATCGAGGAGCTCGCCCACCGTCGCGGCGATGCTCGCAACGTCGTGGCTTTGCTCGAGATATCCGACGGCCAGGTCCGGCGGGTTCCTGGACACGCTCCCGGACCGCGGCGTCAGGCGGCCCGCGAGGCACTCCATGAGCGTGGACTTTCCGGAGCCGTTCGGGCCAAGGATGGCGATTCGTTCCCCGGCGCCGACGGAAAACGAGATGTCCGTGAACAGGTCGCGATGGCCGCGACCGACAGAGAGGTTCGATACGGTAAGCACGGAGGCGTTCTCCCCAAGTGAGCGGGCGAGGAGCATCCCCCGACGAGATGCTCTGTTACCGTATCGTGCCTGCCATCCCGGCCTCCCTACCAAACCTACACCTACACCATCCACGGCGCAAGTCCCGGCTTTGCTCTGCTAATGGCGACAATGTCTTCGTGGGCGTACTACTCTCCGGAAACGTTCACCGAAGCTCTTCGAAAGATCTCCCCCGAGGCAGCAGCCAAGTGCCTGTTGGGCCGGAGCTGATTGGAGTAGTCAGAAGTCACGACGTAGTTGCGGACAGAGAGTAGTCGATCTGGGTGTGCTTCGGCGTAGTCTTCCATCATGCCCAGAAGAGAAAAACAATGGAGCGACTCCTCGAGTTCCTCAAGAGTCCCAACAGTGAGCACCATCAAGTGCGCAACCCAGCGTCCGCGCCGTCGGAAACCGCCATCCCGGTCGTTCAACTCGACTCCGAACTGTTTGGCGAACTCCTCCGCGAGGAAGCGACCAACGAGGCCATTGTCAAGTTGGTCGTCAAGTACCACAAGTACCGGGAACAGTCGAGCCACGGCGTTGAATTCATCCTCTTCGCCCAACCACTCGTTTGAACATATTGCCTCAACGATTCTGGCGAGCTGCTTGACCCCCTTTGGACGCCCGCCTTCAGCAGAAACGTAGCGGTTCGTAAGGCGAGCAAAGAATCGAGCATTTCCTTCCATGACATCTTCGCTTAAGAACGATGCCTTGACCTCCAGAATGGCGGCCGAACGCCCTGAAGTCACGTGAGCGTCGACCTCGAAGTTACCGGCGCTGCTGGCGCCGGAGGCGTTCTGATAGAGTCTGCGGGCCAAGCGGCGACTTGTGGGGGGATATGCACGTCGCAGGATACCTCCGCAGTACTCTTCAACCGCTCGGCCAAAGCAATCAAACACTGTGCTTTGGTTGGCAGGCTGAAGAATTTCGAAGAGGGGACCAACGCTTACGAACTCGGCGAAAATCAAGGTGTCGGGCACAGCCGCGTGGTTTCCATCACTCGTGAGCAGAATGGGGCGCTTACGCAGCGCTCGGAGCCGATTGGTAAGACAAGACATCTCCGACGTCGACCGCGCTTGATCGGTCGTGGCAAGTGTAGACAAGGGCTGGGCATAGCGGCAAAGGAACCGCTGCAAGCTATGACCATAGGGGCGCGACTGCAAACCCTGCAGATCGAGGTGCGCCCACTCGTTCTCTTCATTGATGAGCATAGCCCAAAAAAGAGCCTGACAATTGAGGAATTGTTCGTAGGACAGGCCGGTGGTCTCGCGGAACGAGGTCGAGAATGACCCGAGCAGACGCGGGAGAATTGCTCCGAATATGATGGAGGAACGAGCGAGAGGATAGTAGGTGTTAGCAACGGTAGCGGAGGCCTCTCTCCCATGTCGGAATGAGAGCAAATAGTCCTGGCGCCGCGAGGTCAGCGGTCCGCCGGTGTCCGTGGAAACCTCGCGAAACGTCCTGCTTGACCAAACCTCACCAGCACAGAGGACGGAAAACAGGAACCTGCTTCTCTCGTGGGAAATCTGCGTCTTCGAATAATTCGCAATGGATCGAGTGCTATGCGAGTGCGCCAGCCAGCGCAGAAATTCAAGGAGCTGTGCTCTGAAGTAGACGAACGGTGGGCGATCAGATTCTGCAGCGTACGCCTTCAGGCGGTTGATCTCGCTATCGTTCATGGTCCACTCGACACAGGTGCGCTGAGCTTGGAAGGCCAGATGCAGGGCCGCGCCGCGCAGGGCATTGGCTGGCCGATCAACGCTTTGGTCGCGGTGCGGGGGCATGGAAATCCGACGAGAGATTCGCGCGAGGAGAAGAAGAGCATGATCGACATCTAGACGAGAGCACGCCCTTTCCAATTCGGAAGGGGTGAAGCGGCGCGTGGGCATAATGCGCGCGGGGGGCACGAACGACACTATAGGATTGAATCGTTCGCGGCCTTCATCTACGTTCGGGCTAGGCATTAGGATCATTCCTCGCTGAAGTGGCCGACGGCTCCTTGCTCGAGCCGTGGGGCTAAGTCGACTCTATTACGGAACTTCAGACCCGAAAGACCTTCATTACCTCGTCGCCGAGGTGGTTGATGACTTTGACGGCGATGCGCCCGGAGGGAGGGCGATCAAAGGGGCGGGAGGTGTCGCTGTGCAGGGTCTCCCAGGCGTCGCGGCGGATCTCGGCCTTGAGGGTCGTCTTGAGGGACTTATAGGGATCGTTGGCGCCGAGGAAATAGGCGTGGCGGACGAAGAAGCTCTCCTCGTTGTAGTCGGTGTCGATGAACCAGCAGGCGATACCATCGGGACCGTCGCTGCGGATCTCGCCGGTGTTGGGATGGAACACGTCCACGCCGTTCACCTTGACCTGGATCTTGGGCGGCTCTTGGCCGTCGGTCTGGACCGGGATTATGTCGATGTCGGGCTCACCGAAGATGACGAACAGGTTGCCGGTGCCGGTGTTCTTGAGGTCGCCGGCCATATGCAGGTCGGCGTTCATGCGCGCCTTGAGAACCGGGAGGCGGCCGAGCTTGCTGAACTCGCTGGCGTGCGCATCGTAGCTGAACGCACAGGCGATCAGCACGTCGTAGTCGGCGTCGGCGGCTTCGCGGACAGCCTCAACCAGGTCGGGGCGGGAGACAGTGCCGAACTCGGGGCCGACAAAGACGCCGGCGCGGCGCTCGGCGCCGCCGTCCGCGTCACCTTCGACGTAGCGCCCTTCAGCGCAGATCCGGTGCCCCGGCCAAGGAGTGAGCGCGGTGAAGGAGATCCGATCCTCCTTGTGCGCTTGCTGCACGCCTGACGTCTTCAGGTGCTCCAGGATCGTCGTCGCGAAGTCTCGCTTTACGTCGTAGTCGGCCTTGCTCTCGGCGAGGTGGTCGATCAGTTCGTCATTCTCGTCCACACCCAGTGTGCGGTGCGGAGCCAAGCTTTCCACCGTGAAGGGGCCGGCGACGCGGACGATCCCGCTATCTTCATATGGTTTGTCGTACAGGTATTCGTAGTCCGCCTTCGCGGCGATTGACTCGTCGATCTCCTTCTGGCGGGCGATGCGCGCCTCCCACCAACGGCGATGTAGGTCAGCCGCGTCGGCGTCCCACGGGTCGAGCGGCTGGTCGGGGACCTCGGCGATGGTGTAGTTCCTGCCCAGTGCGCCGTTCAGCGTCCGCACAGCGGCCGTCTTGACTCCGTCGGTCTGCGCCGTCTGCAGGCGCTTCCACGCCGCTGTTGCCGCGTCAGGCCACGGGTCGCCGGGCTCACGCGGAATCTCCCACTCTTCCCAGGCGCGGCCGAGCGCTGTGTTCAGCTCCGTGCGTAACGGCTCCAGGGTCTCCTGCTGGCGTTCCCAGGTCACGTCGATCTCGGCGTTGTTGGCAATCGACTTCAGGGTGATGTGCGGCACGCGCTCGTACACGAAGCCCTGCCGAATGTCGCCACCGGTAGGACGGTCGGAGGCCACCGTCCGGGCAAGCTCTGCTTCCTTCTGCCGGCCGGCCTCGCTGTCCGCGAGCAGGTAGTAGGGATAGCGCGCTCCCATGACGCGGGAGCGGGCCAGAGCCAGGGCAACGCGGGAGGTGTCGATGGTGATCCAGCGCCTCCCCCATTGTTCGGCTACGTACGCCGTTGTTCCGGAGCCGCACGTAGGGTCCAGTACAAGGTCGCCCGCATCGGTGGTCATTAGGATGCAGCGCTCGACGACCGCAGGGCTTGTTTGTACCACGTAGATCAGACCGGTGCCAATCTGGAGAGATTCCCACCGGTCAGTAATCGGTAGGACCTTGAAGTCTTCCATGAGGCGCTTATAGCGAATCGTCTTCGTCCCAGCGGAAATTCTTCCACACTTTGCCAACCTATCCAACCCCGTAGTGGTTGTCTTCCAATGACTGCCGACCGACGGGAGATACGTCCTGCCCCGGAAGGAAAACGGCTGTTCAGTTGACGATTGTCCTGAGCTAATGAGACTGGTATGGCGAAATACGCGCCCATCGGGAAGTTCCACTACTCGCTCAATCTCCGGCTGCGAGAGCCTCCTCTCTTTACCGTCCGATAGCTCAATCTGATCGTACCTGTCTGACGAGACATGCCCGGCGACGCGCGCATTATATAGCTGGCGGTACTTCGCCGACTGCTTCGACTTCGCAAACCAGAGGATAAAGTCGACGGTATTGGCTAGTAGGTTTCCAGAGAGGCTACCTGTTTTCTGAAACTGGATAATCGATATGAAATTGCCCTCACCAAATACCTCATCCATCAGACTTCGAACGCGATGGAGATTCTCGTCGCCAATCTGCACGAAGATACTGCCGCTGTCCGTTAGCAGGTCGCGGGCAACGGTGAGGCGGTCCCGCAGGTAGGTAAGGTAGGAATGAATTCCATCGCGCCATGTGTCGCGGAACGCCTTTACTTGCTCGGGCTCGCGGGTGATGTGCTCGGTCTTGCCGTCTCTCACGTCGCGGCTGGTGGTGGACCACTGGAAGTTGGAGTTGAACTTGATGCCGTATGGTGGGTCGAGGTAGATGCACTGCACCTTGCCGCGCAGCCCTTCCCGCTCGGCGAGCGACGCCATCACCTGCAGGCTGTCGCCCAGGATCATGCGGTTGGACCAGTTGGCGTCGTGGCGGTAGAACTCGGTGCGGGCACTGTCGTCCGGCAGGCCGTTGAAGTCGGCGAAGAGATCGAGCTGATCGGCCGCCGCCTGCTCTCCCGCCTTGCTGCGCCGCAGCAGGTCGTCGATCAGCACTTTCGGGTGGACCTTTTCCTGAATGAACAGGGGCGGCGCTTGCACGACGAGGTCGGACCAGTCCTGCTCGTCCTTGCCGCGCCACACGAGTTGCGGGTCGAGGTCGCGGTTGCGGCGCTCGTAGGCCACCTGGACGGGGCTCTGATCGGACTTCTCCATCACCGACTGGTACTCCGCCGTGGGGATGTTCTTGCGTGACGCCTCGTCGTGAGTAATGGTCTCGACGCTCTTGCTCTGCTTTCGTTTCGGCATCTATGCGGGGTCCTTGTCGGTGCGAAGATCGTCTCGCGGCTCGTCATCGTCACTCGTCTTGCCGCCTGGAGGTGTTTCCAAGAACGAAACTCCGAGCTCTTCGGCAACTCCCTTCAGCCGCGTGTCCCGCGTCCACAGAGACGCGTCGGGATGCCTCAGAACCGAGGAGACCAGGTGGGCATCGATGTAGCCAAGTCCGCGGCCCATGAGTCGATCGGATTCAATCGTCCGCATGACCTCGTCGTGCTCCGACTCGGGGATGTGTGGCAATGACCGCAAACGGGCCAGCGTCTGCGCCCGTCTTGAAAGATTGCCGCATGCGATCTCCCCAATCACCATCGAGTGCATGAGGACCTCACCCGCATCGAGGCAGTCGCGGAGTTCTGCGTCCGGAGCACGGAAGTGGTCGATCCACACCGATGTGTCCACAAGAGTCACTCACCCGGCTCGCTTCTGCGGCGTGGGACGTACTCCAGGTCCGGCTCGCTTCCGCCGGCCGCGGCCAGCCATGTGGCTGCCTCCTTCCGAGTGTCCCCAAGGAGCCCTTCTATCCGTTCGTCGAACTGTGCGTTGACCTGTGCGCCGACCGCTGCGCCGAAGTCGTCGAGGATCGTGTACACGTCCGTGAATTCCGCAAACGCCCAGCGGCCGAAGGCGCTCAGCCGGTTCACGCCCGGCACCCAGTAGGTTTCCATCGTCGCCTTCTTCTCTTTGGCGTCCTCGCGCCGGTAGCCCTTGATCTCGACCACGAGACGCAGCAGATCGTCCTCGCCGCGGCCGTCGTCCACCAGCACGATGAAGTCGGGGAGATAGGTCCGCGCCTCGGAGCCGGACCGGTATGGCACTTCCAGCCCCAGGCCGTGGTTCTTGACGTAGGCGCGGACCCGCTCGTGTGACTCCACGACGCGGCAGAATTCCGCTTCCCAGTCACTGTCACACACGACCCAATTGACGTGGCAACGGCGCGGGTCCGTTTCCCAGCGGGTCTGCTTCGACGTGGTGAAGCTGACGTGAATCGTCGAGCCCGTCGAGTTGTACGGATCCAGAACCGCCCTGATCTCGCGTTCACCCAAGTGGCGCGACACGATGGCCCGCGTGATTCGCTCGCACGCGCGGTTGGCCAGCTCCTGGTACATCAACTGGGCCGGATTCGTGCCGCCCTTGCAGACCAGGTGGTCGTCGATCCAGCGGCGCGCGATTCGTTTGAGCTGGCCGAACAGGTGGAGCTTCGGTTCCTGGTTGGGTTCGCGCCACTGTTCGAGCAACTCCCTGGTGAGATGGTAGACCAGCTCGGACGTTCGCACGCCGTTGCGGTGGATCAGGTCCAGATCCACTCCTTCGCCGATGATGCCGGCGTTGTGGGTGGTGGAAGGTCCGACGATGTCGGGCGTGAGCACGAAGGTCGAGCTCTCGTCGAACGCCGCGTCCACATGTTCCTCGGGCAGCTCGACGCGATAGCCCTGGACCCGTGGAAAGCGGATCTCGCAGGCATTCCGATCGGGCGTGATCGCCGTGACTTGAACCGTTTGGCGCGGGGGTGGCGGCGGTAAGACCACCGGCTTGGCGGTGAAGTCGAACGGGATGCCGAGCACGTCGGCGTATTCGACGTCGAACAGGCCCTCTTCGTTCAGATCGTAGGACTGCCGGCGGAGGGCGCGGCCCACGACCTGCTCACAGAGGAGCTGCGTGCCGAATGCTCGCACGCCGAGCACGTGGGTGACGGTGCGGGCGTCCCAGCCCTCCGTCAGCATCGAAACCGATACCACGCAACGGGTTCCTCCGCCGAGCCGGCCGGCCTTGCCCACGGTGTTCATGACCTCGCGCAGCAGATCCTGATCCGACAGGCGTTCGGCCTGGCGCCGGTCGCCGGTGCGTTCGACGATCTCCCTGCGGAAGCGCTCGATCTCGTCGGACGCGGCGGCCCGGAAGTCCGCTCCGAGCGCCTCCCCGGAATCCAGTTGCTCGCTGTCGATCAGCAGCGTGTGGGGTTGGGGGAGAGGGTGGCCGTTTTCGTCGGAGTTGCGGAACAGCGGAAGACGACCCGGCATCGGCGCGGTGGAGCCGTCCCCGTTCCGGCGATGGAACCCGGCGATGTAGTCGTAGACCAGCTTCGAGGTGGACGTGTTGTTGCAGACGACGATGAAGCAAGGGGGCACTTCGATGCCGGCCTTCTGCCACTCCTCGAACGTCTTGGCGTAATGGCCGTAGAGCGCGTCGAGCGCGGTCTGCAGCTCGACGGGGATGCTCAAGGGGTCGAGACCGGCGGCCTTGCCGCGGCCTTTCCTCGGCATCTCCTTGCCGATGTGCTCCCAGAGGTTGCGGAAACGGGGCATGTCCGCGCCGGGGATGTTGTCCGCGACCGGGACGCGGGGCAGCTTGACGATGCCGCACTCGATGGCGTCCATCAGGGAGAAGTCGCTCATCGTCCACGGAAACAGTGTTCCCTCGGCGTAGCCGGAGCCGCGGAGAAAGAACGGCGTGGCTGACAGGTCGACGATGCGGCTCAGGCCGAGCCGGCGCTGTACCGCTTCCAGCCCGGAGATCCAGACCCGCGCCGCCTCGCTGTTCTTCTTCGCCTCCTCGCGGTCGTCGCCCTTGAGGTCACCCTCGTCGCTCTCCTCCTTGGGGCGTTCGCGGTAGCAGTGATGAGCTTCGTCGTTGAACACCATGACGTTCTTCATGCCCATCAGCTCCGGCATAACGCGCTGAAGCATCTGTCCCTCGTTTTCTAAGGTCCGCAGCTCGGGGCCGCGGCCCTGCAGGAGCGCACGGCCGCCCTTGGACAGCTCCAGGGTCTCCCGGAGCATGAAGGCGTGGAAGTTGGTGATGACGATCTTGGCCCGGTCCAGCACACCCAGAAGGTCGCCGGGCACCAGTTCGCGGCTGCGGTAGTAGCTGTCGGGGTCGTTGGGTTGGAGCACGCGCAGGCGGTCGCGGATGGTCAGGCCCGGCGTGACGACCAGGAAGCCGCGGGTGAACCGGGGGCTGGTCGGGTGCCGTACGGCGTTGACCGTCTGCCACGCGATGAGCATGGCCATGACGGTCGTCTTGCCGGCGCCGGTGGCAAGCTTCAGCGCAAGTCGGTCCAGACCGGGATTGGCCTGCTCGTTCGCTGATTGCAGGCGGTCGAGGAAGCGCCGCCCGGTTGCCGATTTGGGTGCGACCTCGGTAAGCCAGATCGCGGTCTCGACCGCCTCGATCTGGCAGAAGAAGGGCCGGATGCCGTCAGTGGAGTGGTGCCGCCAGTGGTGCAGCAGGCGGGCGGTCTCCGGCGTTACCTGCCACTGGTTCGCAGGCAACTCGCGCCAGGCATCGACGATCCGTCGCAGGTCGTTGATGATCGGCGTCGGGTCGTATTGCTGCCCGTCGGTCTCAAGCTCCTGCGCCTGCTGGTCGAACACGAGCTGGCGCTGGCCCCGCCGCTTCCGCGGAGCGGGAATCGGCGTGATGAGCGCGACGCGGCGTCGCTCGTCGAGGATGCGGTTCGTGGGCTGTCCGGTCTCGTCCAGTTCCCAGTGACGGCTCGGATACTCGTAGGGAGAGTTCAGGATCGGCTTGCGGAAGAACTCGTCCATGCGACGCAGGTTACACTGATATTGATCGCCCGTGCCGGCCGGTAGCTCTCCCGTTGCGAGCGCCGAAACGTCGAGCGGCGCTGTTAGCCAACACGATGAGACGAGATCATGGCTCCCGGCTCGTTCCGCCGTCTTGCCGCAATGTGATGTTGCCGCAGACCGGGGCGAGGCATCGTTGAGAAGTATCCGGTATCTCGTCGACGCGGCGGATGAGGGCGAACGCCCGAACGTTCGCATTCGGATACGACTGGCGCACAAGCTGGACTGACGCGAAGAGTGTCGCGCCCGACGTCACTACATCGTCCAGGACCAGAATCCTGGTCGCGTCGACGAGCTCCGGCTGTGCGTGCAGCGTCTCCAGGTGACGGCTGACTCTTCGCGGGGCGGTCGATGTAGCCGCCTTCTGTACTGCCGTTACGCGTCGCAACATCGGTACGATTCGATCAGCCAGTTCTTTCTCGATCATTGCTTCGGCAATTGCCTTCGCCGGCCAGAGATTCTGATGTCTTCGAGGAGCGTGACCGGGCACGGGAACTACGACCGTGTCTTGACCGAAGTACTCAGAGAACATATACCGGTATTCTTCCGCGCGTCGTGCGGCATGTTCCAGAACGTGCCGAGCTCCTTGCTTAATTGGATAGCAGACCATGTCGCGGGACTGCCTCTCGATGTCGCGGGTCCCGTGTGGCGAGTAGATCAGCAGTGAAGCGAAGGGTATGGTTAGAAAGGTACCATCTCTTCAAGCTCTTGCGTTGGAATTGGAACTCGCGTGGGAATGGCATCCAGCACGTCTGCGACGTTGTCGTCTCCGAGAATCTCGGCGCCGTACTTGAGCTGCTCGTGTATCCACTCAACATTTGTAGAGTCCACGGCCGACTTGAGAAAGTAGAGCGGACGGCCCAAGCGAATGGCCTCCCACCCCTGGTGCTGCGTGCCGCTGCCCTCGCGCGCCTCGATGATGATGGTCGCCGGCGACAGCAGCGCCATGGTTCGGTTGCGCGACGTGAAGAACCACTTCTGGACGACGGTCCCCGGCGGGAACTGTGATACGACGACATGTTCGCTCATGATGCTCTGTTGAAGCCGCGCATTGCTCCGGGGTGTCGCCTGTTCCAGGGGCGTGCCCAGCACCGCCACAGTACGGCCACCGCACTGCATCGCCGCTTCGTGCGCCACAGTGTCGACGCCCAGAGCCAAGCCGCTAAGGACTGCGATATCGCGTCGGACCAATTCAGATACGAGTCGACGCGTTCGCCGGACCCCCTCCGGAAACGGACGGCGCGATCCTACGACCGAAACTATCCTGCCTTCAGAAAAGATCGAAGGATCGCCAACGACCCACAACTGACGCGGGGCGTACTTGCGCTCAATCTCGTTGAGTGGACCGATGAGATCCTCGACGGACATCGTCACGCCTTCCATCCCGGTCATGGGCACACTCTGTGTCTACTATGAAACACGGTCAGGCTCCGGGCAAACGCCGCGGCTGCGTAGGTTCGCTGGGTGCAGCGGAGATCACCGTTCAGCCAGGAAGTCGACCAGCTTGGTTCGTTTCTTGGCGCGGGCGATGTCAAGCGCCGTCTGCCCGTCGCCGTCCTGCCTGCCGACGTCCACCCCGCGCTCCACCAGCAAGCGCACCAGGGGCCACTCCGGCACCGGAGCTGACCGCCACGTGCAGGGCCGTTTCGCCGCTCTTGCTCATCACCTGGTTCGGATCGCAGCCGTGGTCCAGGAACCAGGTGACGCCCTGCAGGCTGCGCATGTTGACCGCGCAGCCAAGCGGGTTGTAGCCGCCGTGGTGGGCCGTGCCGCGCGTGCCGTTCATGTCGATGGCGTCGTGGCGCAGCAGCGACTCCAGCACGTCGAACTGGCCATCGCAGGCCAGGTGGTTCGGGGTGTCGTCATCGCTCAGGCGAGCGCCCCGCTCCAGCAGCAGATCGGCGATCGCGCCGTTGTCGGCCCAGCACGCCTGATCGAGCGCCGTGGCGGGGTCGGCGCCGTGCTCCAGCAGCAGCTTCGCCGTGGTCAGGCC
Source organism: Spirochaetaceae bacterium (assembly GCA_028818385.1). Next base: position 155 of record JAPPNY010000122.1, on the reverse strand, counting down.
GTCCTCGTCGCTGCCCGCCTTGCAGCGGGCGCAGTAGTGCAGCGGCAGCCAGGAGCCGTCGCGCGAATCGGCATCGGCCTGCGTCGCCGCCTCCGGGGACTCCGCCAGGATGCGGGCGACCCGCTCGTGGTCGGCGATCGCGCAGGCGGTGTAGA
>JAPPNY010000050.1 GCA_028818385.1 Spirochaetaceae bacterium | reverse complement strand
CTCGAATCCTCAATTCAGCCAACTTTCGGGCTGGAGCGCGAATAACCCGGGGTCAGGGAAAAGGGACGTGTCATACAGAATCGCGGGCAGCGACTTCGCGTCAACGACAACTCCGGCTTCTATCACGGGGATCCATACCTCGTCAGTTGTCCAGGAGAAGGAACGGTCGGCATGCTCCTCGACCACTTGGTTATTAACCAAGTGTCGGATGTAGCGCCAAGTCTCTATCCGAACCCCACTGGCGCCGAATGCGCCATTCCAAGTATCGACGAACGTGTGGAGCCGGTCGCAATGGGTCTCCGGCAGAATGTAGCAGTCGTACGGAGGAGGCGGCGGCGCCTCTTCTTCCACCGGCGCAGCGTTTCCGGGCACTACGAGCACAATAGCAAGAACGATAACGACAAGGACGAACAAGACGATCACCCACCAACGGTTCTTCATGCGACGTGCCTCACTCTTCTCCCATGGAGAGAACATTAGGGCTTTTCCCTTCGCATCTCGCTCGCGTTGAGCGCAAGCTCCAGCCGTGCCCCCCGGGTGACCTCCTACGGGCGATAGCGGTACCCCCGACGGCAATACCTCTGCGCTCCGGCTGCTCTGGCTCCATGTCGTCGACTTGGGCGGTGGCGATGTCCCCGATTTGCCTGCCGTTCTGGGCGGAATCGTGCCGGCGCTTCCATAGCTTGACCGTCATGTGAGATCCTTCATCGCCAGTTTACGCGGGACGCGCCCCTATTGTAAAGGTCAGTGAGCCGCCGAGCCGCCGCTACGGTACGATTCTTACGTGAGGCAACAGGGCGGGAGAAGGAAGGAAGCTGAAGCGCAGCTTGGTGACAGCCGCACGGCACCATGAAACAATGCGTGCCGCCGATGCGCACGTTCAACACTGCCGGTCCGGTCCGGGCTCACCGGCACTACCAGATCGCACCGCTGTCGCGGATCGACCTCGACGAAGTCCTCGGCCTGATTCGCGACGAGCGGTACTTCGTGCTGCACGCGCCGCGCCAGACCGGCAAGACGTCGGCGCTGCTGGCGCTCCGAGATCTCCTCAACTCCGGCGAGGCGGGCGACTGGCGCTGCGTATACGCCAACTTCGAAGTCGGCCAGGCCGGACGCGAGGACACGGCGCGGTCGATGCGCGCCATGCTGGGCGAGCTCGCGCGCCGGGCGCGCCGGACCCTGGATGACGAGACCCCGAACCTGATCCGGCACGCCGCGCTCGAACAGGAGGGGGCGGACGGCGCGCTCATCGAGGTGCTCGGGCGCTGGGCGGAGGTCGACGCCACGCCGCTGGTGCTGCTGCTCGACGAGATCGACTCGCTCGTGGGCGACACCTTGCTGTCGGTGCTGCGGCAGCTTCGCGCCGGCTACGACCAGCGCCCCGACGGCTTCCCGCACAGCATCATCCTGTGCGGGCTGCGCGACGTGCGCGACTACCGCATCCACTCCAGCGCCGAGAACCGGATGGTGCTCGGCGGCAGCGCCTTCAACATCAAGTCCGAGTCACTGCGGCTCGGCGACTTCTCCGAGCAGGAGATCCGCACCCTGACCGCGCAGCACACGACGCAGACGGGACAGGCGTTCACGGAAGATGCGCTGGAGTCGATCGTGACCCGCACCGCCGGCCAGCCGTGGCTGGTGAACGCGCTGTGCTACGACGCCTGCTTCCGCCACAAGCCGGGCCGCGACCGCGGGCGCCCGATCACCGCGGCCGCCATCCTGGAGGCGCAGGAGCGGCTGATCCTGCGCCGTGACACGCACATCGACGACTTGGCGAACAAGTTGCTCGAGGAGCGCGTGCGGCGGGTGATCGAGCCGGTCCTGGCGGGCGCCGACCAGATCGCGTGCTCGGAGGAAGATCTCGCCTACGTCCGGGACCTGGGGCTGGTGGCGCGGTCCACCGACCGGCCGCAGCGCATCGCCAACCCGATCTACGCGGAGGTGGTGCCGCGGCACCTGAACTACGCGGTGCAGGAGACGCTGCCGCAGCAGATGGCATGGTACGTGGACGCCGACGGCAATCTGGACGTGGCGGGACTGATCGAGGCGTTCCAGGCGTTCTTCCGCGAGCACTCCGAGCACTGGGTGCAGCGCTTCGAGCGCTACCACGAGGCCGGGCCGCAGTTGCTGCTGCAGGCGCACCTGCAGCGCATCGTCAACGGCGGCGGGCGGATCGAGCGGGAGTACGCGCTCGGTCGAGGGAGGACCGACCTGCTGATCGTGTGGCCGCAGAGCGGGCGCGAGCGGCGCTGGGTGGTGGAGTGCAAGGTCCGGCACGGGGACGTGGAGCGCGCCATCGCCGAAGGCATCGAGCAGACACGCGCGTACGTCGACCGCTGCGCGGCGGAGGCCGGCCACCTGATCGTGTTCGACCGGTCGCCGGAGCGGAGCTGGGAGCAGAAGATCTTCCGCCGCACGGCGCCGGACGGCCCCGGCGCACCGGTCACGGTGTGGGGCATGTAACGTTTGGCCCGCGTAACCTCGCGGGCTCGGAGGCTGTCGTTCGCATCGCCGGATTTCGGGCACACTGGACCGATGAACTCGAGCAACACGAGGAGGGTCTGACGAATGGCCGACGTGGACGTTGCCTACAATGAGGACCAAGCGCCTCTGGAGGCGTTGCTGCGCTCGATCGACCGGCCGGGGGACTACTGCACCCACGGCCGCCTGTTCGTGCCGATGCCGCAGATCGAGGTCGAAGGAGCCGGCTCGCTTTCCTTTCCCATCACCGCGCAGCAGGCGCAGGCGCTGACCGCCGCCGCGGCGCCGGCGCCGTACGGCCGCGGCGAGCAGACGCTGGTGGATCCTTCCGTCCGCGCCTGCCGGCAGATCGACGCAGCCCAGGTGCGCGTAGCCGGCGGAGCATGGCGCGACACCCTGGAGCAGATCGTCGACCGCGCCGCCACCGGACTCGGCTGCCCGCCCGAGCGCACCTGCGCGCATCTGTACAAGCTGCTGATTTACGAGCGTGGCGGGTTCTTCGCCGCCCACCGGGACACCGAGAAGGAGGACGGCATGGTCGCCACCCTCGTGCTGTCCCTGCCGGTGGCGGGCGCCGGAGGCGAGCTGATCATCCGCCACCGGCAACGCGAGACCGTCGTCGACCTGCGCGCCGAGGAGCCGTCCGAGATCGCCTTCGCCGCATTCTACGCGGACTGCGTCCACGAGGTGCGTCCGGTCACTGCCGGCCACCGAATCGTCCTGGTCTACAACCTGACGCTGCGAGGCAGCGGCACATCGCCGCCGACCGCCCCGGACTTCGGCGCCCAGGAGGAGAGGATCGGCTCACTCCTCGCCGATTGGGAAGGGGCGTCCGCCGCCGGCGACAAGCTGGTGTGGCTCCTGGAGCACGACTACAGCGAGGCGGGGCTGTCGCTCGACGCGCTGAAGAACGCCGACGCCGCGGTGGCCGGCGCGCTGGGGCGGGCGGCTCGACGGGCGCAGCATACGCTCGTTGCGGCGATCCTGCGTATCGAGGAGTTCGGTTACGCGGACGAGTCCGGTGGGTATCCCGGTTGGGACGATGCGGACATCGACTGGGAGATGGAGGAGGTATTCTCCTCCTCCCAGGTGCTGGACGGCTGGGCCGCTCCCGACGGGTCGCGCCCCGATTATGGCGAGCTTCCGCTGCTGCCGGGAGAACTGCTGCCGGCCGGGGCGCTGGACGGCGCGCAGCCGGACGACCAGCAGGCGACGGTGACCGGCAACGAGGGCGTGGAGTTGTCCCGCTCCTATCGGCGCGCAGCCCTGGTGCTGTGGCCCGCGGCGCGCACCGTGGCGACGCTTGCCCGCGGCGGCATCGACGGCGCGGTCACCTACGTCGCCGAAGAGCTTGAGCGCACCGAACCCGAGACGCGCCCGGGCCGGCGCCTTCTGGGCCTGGCCGCGCAACTCATCGACGCCTGGCCGACGCCGGCGCAGGGAGGGTCGCGCAAGGCGTGCAGGGCCGCGCTGCGCCTGCTGCGCCGGATGGGCGACGACGCCACGACCCGGCGCTTCCTGCACGAGGTCGCCACGCCGCACTACCGGAGCGGCGACAACGACGAGCTACTGGCGACGGCGGCTTCCACCGACCCGAATGCGCTCGACGAGTGGCTGTCGGAGTTCATGACGGCGAACGTCCCGCTCCAGCCGGAGGCAGCACTCGATCTGTTGTGGCGGCTGGGCGAGCTCACGCAGTCACCGGCTGACGGGGAAGCATCACGACGCTCCGCACTGGAGGCCGCGGCGCGCGCCGCCTGCGCCGCGTTCCCGCCGGCGCTGGCCGCCGCTGCCGCTGGCACGCCGGCGGCCCGGCGCGGCAGCGCCCGCCCGCTGAGCGCGCAAGCCGTCAGCTTGCTGCTGCTGGTGACGTGGCGCTACGGGCTTGCCGAGGAGGCGGAGAATTCCGCCCGGCTGCTCATGGAGCGCCCGGAGGCGGCGCCCGCGCAGCGGGTCCTGCCCAAGGCGCTGGCGGAGACGGCGCAGGTGTGCGGCATGGCCGGCGGCGCCGCGGAGCCCGCCGGATTCGTCACGCTGTGGCGGCATGCGGCTTCGAGCCTGCTGGCGCGCAGCGCACGACCGCCGGAAGAGCCCGCCGACTGGGTGATAGCGACCAGGGTCCCGTGCAGTTGTCCCCATTGCCGGCGCCTGCAAGCGTTCTGCGACGACCCGACGGCCACGACGCTGCGACTCCCGCTGCGCAAGGAGTTGCGCCGCCACGTCCACGGCGTCATCGACCGCCTCCGGCTCGACATCCGCCACGAGACCGAACGCAAGGGCAGCCCGTACACGCTGGTGTGCACCAAGACCCGCGGCGCCTGGAAGCGGCGCTGCGCCGAGTACGCCGAGGACGTCGCCCACCTGCGGCTCCTGGCCACCGCCGCGCCCACCAGCGGCGCTGGGGCCGACGCCTGCGCCGCCGACTTGAAGCAGGTGCAGGCGGCGATGGCGCGCAGCGACGCGGCGACACCTGCGGCCTGATCCGAATGGGTTTGTTCAATACGGCCCGTCCGATGCGCCCCGACGAGCACTACTGCATTCCGCCGTTGAGTCGGCTGGATCAGAGGAAGTCGCTCACCCTGATCCCAAAGCAGCGCTATTTCGTCCTCCATACGCCCCGGCAGACCGGCAAGACATCCGCCCTGTTGGCCCTCCGTAACCTGTTGAACGGCGGTGACGAGGGCGCCCTACCGCTGCGTCTACGCGAACGTCGAAGCGGATCAGGCGGCCCGCGAGAACCGAGCGGAAGCCATACGCCCCATTCTGGGCGAGGTGGCGCGGCGGGCGAGGCTCCCGTTGGACGGCGCGTCGCTGGATGATCTTTGGCCGGGACTCTGGAGACACTATTAGGTCTATACTGGCGGCATGTCAACGAAGCGCAGGAAGTCAGAAATTCGTAACGGCCAAGAAGGCCGTCGATCTTGGCGCGAGGTGACGCTCGGCACCTTTCTGGCGCGAAGGAGAAGGGCGCGAGTGAGGAAGTGCCTAGTGCTTTTCGGGGCGCTCGCAGTATGCGGTTTCGCTGTCGCTGATGGGGAGCCGGAACGCGCCGATGCCGCTTGGGGCTCTGGGCTTGTCGGTCGCGTTTCGGAGCTTACTGATGCCGACGTATCGGAGCTTACCGATGCCGCCATTTCTGGAGGCGACGCTGTGGCTCAGTTTATTGCCGCGATAGGTATGTTGGGCCTCGCCGAGAGCGACGCCGAGTACGCCGATTCGGCGGCGCTCATGTTACGGCGAGCTGCTGACCAAGGTTTGGCGATCGCGCAAACTATGGTCGGCGCGCTGTACTACGAAGGATTCGGCACGTTCAAGCAGGACTTCGCCGAGGCAGCTCGCTGGTATCAGCGTGCCGCCGGTCAGGGGTTGGTCGTGGCGCAGCTTGGGCTCGCCGGCATGTACGCTCACGGAACCGGGGTGCCGAAAGATGCCGTCAAATCGGTCTTGTGGTACCGTCGGGCGGCCGAGCGAGGCGAAGTCAGAGCGCAGATCCTGATCGCTGGGTACTACCACAAAGGGGAGGGCGTTCCAAAGGACGTTGTGAAGGCCTACGCGCGTGGCTCGCCGTTGCGGCAGCCCTAGACCCTGATGCCGACATGGGCGGAGAGCCTGTCGCCGCGGCGCGAGACGGATACGCCGCCCAAATCCTGACATCTGGGCAGATATCGGGGGGCACGCGCTTGGCGCAGGAGTTGTGGGATCGGCTCGGATCGTCGCGTCATACTCTGATGATCCAAACACCTTTCCCTTCGGCGGATGCGCGCGAACTGCGGGCCAGAGTATTGGCGATTCTCGGTGTCGAGGCGGCAAAGCCTCATGAGCGGCAGGAGTTCAAGACGTGGGAGCACCAGCTCGCGCGCGTGTACCGCCGACCCATCACGCTGCAGGAGGAGCGTTGACAGGCGAGTCGATCTCCCCAATACATTGCCCTTCAGCGGAGCGAGCCTGCCGGGCTGGAATCCGGCGGGCTCGCAATCTCAACCGCTCAGGAGGCCGGACATGACCAGTAGCCGAGATCGTCTCCGGCCGCACCCGTACGTGTGCTCTCGGCCTCCTGTCGACGGGAGGCCGAACATGGATGTCGGCTGGCGCGACGTGTACCGTCGCTACGAGACTCGCAGGCTGGAGCGCGAGCTGATGTTCGCCAACGACGAAGTGGCCGGGATCGACGAGCTGATGCGCGTGTCGTCGGCGCGCCAGCTCCCCCGAGTGAAGATGCGGGTGAAGATCCGCAGGGCAGCGATTCGGGCCGAGCTAGCGCACCGCCTGAGTTTGGACTGACGCACTACCACGGGTGTCGGACACCTGCCCAGTGATTCCCTCGACGGCCTCGGCGCGAGCGCCGAAGACCGAGCGGAGCGCATGAATTCCCAGGCTTCCGCGGTGCCAGCGCCGCCGTTGCAGATCCGCCGGAACAGCCGCCCCAAGCTGACCTCGCTCGCTGCTGCGCTGGTGCGTCCCCCCACGGACGGCCATCCGTGGTAGCGCATGGCCATGATCCGATACGCTTCTGTCAGGCGATGATACGCTACCGGTCGCGGCTACGGGCAGCACTTGTGGCGCTGGGAATCGTTCCACTCATCGCAGCACTCAACGGTTACGCGGATGTGCCGCTCACCGTGGAGGGACTCCTGAGCGGTGGCGGTGTTTTGCGCGTGGAGGCGTCGGCGCTTCTCTCGGTGCGAGAGGAAGTTGCCCCTGATGGATCCCACCACTACTCAGACGGCCTCTTCGGCTCTCTCGCTTTGCGTTACGGACTAACGCCTGATACCGAGCTCGCACTCCGTGGATCAGGCACCATCCACGACACTCGGAGTATCGATTTCCTCTCCGGCGTGCAATCGAAGGTCACGTCCAGATTTCAGAGCGTTTCCGTTGCTGCGAGTTACCGCCTGCTTGCTGATACGACAACGCCCGGCGTATTGACATTCCTGGAGATCGACCTTCTGCAGAACATAGCAACAGACGGAAACGAGTTCGTTCCCGTCCGAAGCGGGATGCTGGGCTTCACCATTCATCGGACTATCGATCCTGTGCTGCTCTCCCTTACCGGCGGATATCGCATGACTCTCCCGCGGGTCGTCTCGAACCAGACGGTCGATCCTGGCGATACCGTATTCTTGAACCCAGGTATTGGCTTCGCGGTGAATAACGAGGTTACGTTGACCGGCAGCGCACACCTCGCGGTAGTGGGCGAAGACATCTTCGAGGGTGCCATAGGCCGCCCCCGACACACTATCATCAAGACATCTGTGGGGGTCGGTTTATCCTGGAGTCGTGATCTCACTGTACGCCTCGACCTACGCGCCGACGCAAGCGGAAAAGATGGCGCGGAGGTAGCGCTCACGGCAAACTACCGATTGCTTGGACCCTATGTCGATGAGATTTCGTGATCAACCGTAGCCGGATCCGCATCACCATCTTGGCGAGCGCTATTGCCGTCTGTTCGCTCGACCTTGCTCGCGCCGACCCATTCTTGACAAGTCCATTTCCCGCCCCCGTCGTGTCGACTCAGACGTGGAAGGATTTGCGCGACGATGGAGTAGTCAAGCAAAGCAAGACTTGGACGACTCCTGTGGAGCAGCGTCACTGGCGACGATTCTGAGCTCCTTCTATCGCGTGGAGGTCTCGGAACAGGACATCGTCGAGCACCTGGTCGAGTCCGGCGTGACTGGATCGTCCTCGTTTCTCGACTTGGCCAACGTCGCCGAGCACTACGACATGCACAGTGCAGGGTACGCTCTGAGCTTCGACAAGATGAAGGAGCTGAAGATTCCCGCGATCGTCCATCTGGAATATCGTGAAAACGAGGAACACTTCTCGGTCGTGCGCGGCATAGGCGACCATACTGTGTGGCTCGGCGATCCTCTTTGGGGCAACCGACACTTTTCGAAGCAGCAGTTCTTGTCAATGTGGGAAGGTCCATCCCTTACGGGCTATCTTCTCCTCATAATACCCAAGGAGATCGACGAGGAGACAGTAGACCGGGATTTCTTCAAGCAGCCTGCGGTCAGTCGTTTGCCGCTACAGTTACTGACTATTGGCCGTCACCTGACGGATATTGCAGTTTCGTCGCGCCATTAGGACGTTAGATCATGAGGTCTCCATGATCTCTAAGGCGCGCCGATTCGCTTCCTCGAAAGACCCGGATTGGCGCAACACATCCAAGATCTGGTCAAATTCGTCATCCTCAAAGTGGTGACTATTGCGCAGTCTGTCAAGTTCCCTGACGGACGGCTTCTCGTATAGAGAGTCCAGTATCACCCTGTGAATCGGGACACTCTCGAGGGATTCCCCCATCGATTCGAGAGTCTTCTCGGTGTGTTTCAAGCTTTGGGGGAATTCGTCATCCCTGTACTGTTCTATCAAGGGAAGAACAACTTTTCGGTATTCGGCCCACGCACGCATAGCCTATCACCAGCGCTGCCATGGCCTGTGCCATCGGATTCCCGGACGGCGATGATAGTGAATTCGATGGTACCAGCGGGTTCCGCCGCGCCAGCCGTGAATGTCTACACCGAATACTCTCCTGCCGTTCCTAAAAAAGGAGATGCCGCCGCCCCCGGTGTTGGGGTATCTGCGAACGGCTACATATCGACTGGCGTATCTGGCCGCGGCGCGCAAGACCAGCCCCCAGCCGTCTCCTTCGATTTCCTCCATCTCCGCATCTGAGAGCAGGCTGATGTGATTCGAAGACCCGAGTTCTCCGCCAGCCTCGCCGAAGGCGAAACTGGCTTGTTCCGAGGTGAGAGTCCTGACGCGCATGGGCTCATCGGCGGTGGCGGCGGAGGGTTCCGTGGCATCCCCGAACACTCCCGTCGCGCGACCGACCAGAGCCACGATGAGGAACACCGTCAACCGTTTCATGGTGACCTCCAGCAGTTCAAAATTGTATCGAATCGCCGCAGGCCCCGCAACCACCATTGCGCGCCATCTATTCGGCGCGCGCGGCCATGGGTAGCGGCAGGAGCCGAAACCGAGTGATCGGTCGACCAGCGGACCACCCGCGTCTGGCTGGCGGGGCGCCGGCGTCTGCGGGAAGACAACGTGCGCCGATATCGTAATCGCCTGAGCCTCTTGCAAAACTCCGGGGATTCCCTTGGTTGCAGACGGCTGTCCGT
>JAPPNY010000208.1 GCA_028818385.1 Spirochaetaceae bacterium | reverse complement strand
CCGTGCCGTTGGTGGTGTCGCTCACCTCGTTGGGTTTGTTGTCTGGGGTTTTGGCCGCGCCCGGGGTATGGCCTAAATACTCCGACGCGGAAGGTGGGGATGGGCCGAAAGCGGAGCCGGAGGCGACGGTTTCGGGGCGGTAGGCCGGTCCCGTCCGCGCTACAGCGCGGCCGATGCCAGCACGCGCAACACCTCGGCCCGTTCGACCGGGCGTACGAACGTGTCGCCCACGCCGCGCTGCAGCACGAAGCGCAGTTGCCCACCGCGGCGTTTCTTGTCGGCCGCCATCGCCTCCACCACCGCGGCCGGCGGCGCTTGCGAACCCACGCGCAGCCGGAAGCGGAGCGACTCCAGCAGCGCGAGCACCCGCTCCCGGTGCGCCGGAGGCGTCTCGCCGAGGTGCACGCCGAGATCCATGGCGCGGGCGATGCCCCACGCCACCGCCTCTCCGTGGTTCCACGGGCCGAAGCCGGTCACCGCCTCCAGAGCGTGTGCGAAGGTGTGTCCCAGGTTGAGCACGTCGCGCAGCCCGGTGCGCTCGGTCGGATCCGCGGCCACGATGCCGGCCTTCACCTGTACGCACCGGCGCACCACCGCGCAGGCCGCCGCGGCGCCGCCCGTGACGGCCGCGAATCCGTCGCGTTCCAGGAGCTCCACCAGACCCGGGTCGCCCAGCAACGCGGTCTTGACCACCTCCGCCATCCCGGCCGCGAGCTGCCGCGGCGGCAGGCTTGCAAGCGCGCCCGGCCACACCACCACCTGAGCCGCCGGATAGAAGGAACCGATCAGGTTCTTGCGGCCCTCGTAGTCGATTCCGGTCTTGCCCCCCACGGCCGCATCGACCATGGCCACCAGGGTCGTGGGAATCAGGACCAGGCGCACGCCACGCAGGTACACCGAGGCGGCGAAGGCGACGACGTCGCACAGCACGCCGCCGCCGAGCGCCGTGACGCTGGCGCCGCGATCCAGTCCCGCCCGGTGAGCGGCATCGATGACCCGCGCGACCGTGCTCCAGTCCTTGTCCGCCTCCTCCGCATCGACCCGGAGTGCCTCGGGCGATCCCGCCGGGAGCAGCGGCGCGGTGTGGTGGTCGCAGACCAGCAGGGCGTTCTCCGACGGTCCCACGTCGGCGGAGCTCAGCGCCGGGACGAAGCGGATGGTCGATGGCGCCGGCCCGAACCGGAAGACCAGGTCCGACGTGTCGGCGTCCGGCGTGTCGACGTTCCCGCCGGACGCCGCTGGAGTCTCCGCCATCGGCCGGATGTGAGCGCTTAAGCGCGCGGCGCGGAGACGGGATCGACGAAGCGCGAGTCCTTCGTGACCACGAAGTACAACTGCGGCGTGTTGTCGTGAGGGGCAACGCCGAGCGTGCCGATCTCCGAACCGACCTGTACGCGGTCGCCGACCTGCACGAGCACCTGCTCATTGTTGAGGTACGCGTAGACGTAGCTGTCACGTCGAACCAGGACCACGTACCCGTAGCCGCGACTCGGCCCGGACCAGGTCACCGTTCCCGAGGAAACCGAACGGACCGCCTGTCCGCGAGCCCCGTGGATCGCCACCCCACGCAGCTTGCCGGTCAACCGCTGCCGCTCGCCTTCGGTGGGCCACAGCACCGGCTCCTCCAGACCCGGATCGCCATCGCTCACGCCCTGAAGCGTCAGCACGGTACCCGTGGCGAGGTCGCGCGGATCGTCGATGTCGTTCAGGCGCATCAGCTCGCGGACGTCCAGATCGAACCGGTTCGCGATCGAGTACAGCGTGTCACCCCTGACCATGGCGTAGGTAACGGGCATCGTGGGAACCGCCGCCTGCGAGACCGCGTCGCCGCCCGGCACCCGGAGGCGCGTTCCCGCCGGCACCCGCCGGGCGTCGGTTATGTCGTTGGCCGCCATCAGCTCCTGCACCGGGATGCCCACCTCGCGCGAGGCGCTGTACAGCGTGTCTCCCCGCTGCATGACGTAGTAGCGCTCCTGGCCGTGTGCGCAGCCCACGGCCCACAAGCAGATCGACAGCAACAGCAGCCCTCGCAGCACGACTCCCCTATCTTCGGCGGCTCGCTGCGGGAGGTTGAGTCCCTGGCTGGAATCCGGAATCGACGGCGAGTGGTGCGGCCCGCGGCGAACGGCGCGCGGGGAATCGGGCTGGGGAGACTTGAACTCCCGACCTCTCGGTCCCGAACCGAGCGCGCTAGCCACTGCGCCACAGCCCGCGGTTGTGTTTCGGGAGCGACGGGACTTGAACCCGCGGCCTCCGGCTTGACAGGCCGGCGCGATAACCAGCTTCGCCACGCCCCCGGATGAGAGCCGGAGGGTGCGCCGCCGTGGCGCGCTTGTCAAGGCCGGCGGGCCGGCCGGCCGGATGGGGGCCGGAGTGGCACGTCGACCGCGCCCGCGTTGACAGCGGCCGGCCGCGTGGCTACCTTCGTCGTCCATGGCGCGGGGCGGCAACCCGCTGTCCGTAGAGTCACGCAGCAACCGGTCCTACCTCCTCTACGGGTTCAGCATCGTGGTGATGGTCATCATCGGCGTGTCGATGATCGGTACGCTGGCTCCATCGGGGGTCGGCGGGAGCGGGTCGGCGATCGTGTTCGGGACCTACGACGGCCAGGAGCTCTCGTATACCCCGACCAACTTCTTCGGGGCCTCGTACGATCGGTTCTACCGGGACTACACCGCGCGGGCGGCGGAGGACACCGATCCGCAGGCGTTGCTCGGCCGCATCTGGCGCGACGCATACAGCGCCACCGTGCTCCATACCGCACAGGTGCACCTGGCGGTCGCCGCCGGCGTCCACGTTTCCCAGCAGCGCGTCGACCAGACCCTCATCGAGTCGGTGGCCCGCTACGAAGACCTCGAACAGATGCCGGTGGCCACGCGGGAAGGCAACCTGGACCGGCTGCACGAGTTGCTCCTCAGGCAGCGGTACCGGGACGATCTGACGAGCGGCCGCCTGAGCAGTGAGAGCGAGATCGCCTTCTACGAGGAGATGATCCGCCACGAACGGCGCTTCGAGTTCGTCAGCCTGAGCTACGGCGCCTACCCCGACGAGGAAGTCGCGGCATACGCCGCGGACAGCGCGGGCGACTTCCGCCGCGTCGGCCTCAGCCGCATCCAGGTCAGAGGCGAAGCCGAAGCCGCCGAGGCGATCCGGCAGCGCATCGTCTCCGGCACCGCCACGTTCGAGGACCAGGCGCGCGCCCATTCGCAGGACGGGTTCCGTGAGTCCGGCGGCGACATGGGACTTCGCTACTTCTTCGACGTGAGCCGCGCCTTCGATGATCCGGAAACGGCGAACCAGGTGTTCGCCTTGGGCGAGGGAGAAGTATCCCCCGTGCTCGCCGGACGAACGGACGACGTCTTCTACCTCTACCGTGCCGACAGCCGGGTCATCGAGCCCGACTTCTCGGACGCGGACACCCTCGCCACGGTCCGGGCCTACCTGATCACCTTCGAACGCGGCCGGGTGGAAGACTACCTGCTGGCGCAGGCCGACCGCTTCGCCGTGGCGGCATCGCAAACCGACTTTCGCACGGCTGCCGCCGATCTCGAGTTGACCGTGCACGCGACCGAGTGGTTTCCGATCAACTTCCGGGACTCCGCGTCACCGCGAGAGGTCAGGGCCGCGGGCGACCTGCCGCTGCTGTCCGGTGCGGAGGATTTCGAGGACTTCTTCCAGCAGGGCTTTGCGTTGCAGCGGATCGGCGACGTATCCGCGCCCGTCCGACTGACCGATCAGGTGATCGTGCTCAGCCTGCTCGAAGAGCGCGAGCTGCCCCAGGAGCTTCTGCGGTACGAAGTGCTCGGGGAGACCGTATTCAAGTGGTTCACCGAACGGGCAATGAATGACGACCTGCTGTGGTGGGTGAACGACAGCGGCCTGCTGGAGGACAACTTCGCGCAGGCGTTCGCGGTCATCACCGGCGGCGGCTGATCGGGCGAGGTCTCGCAGCCCCGAGCGGGACTGAAGCCCGCCGAGCGGGCTTACGCGTCGGCGCCGCGCAGCACCGCCACGAACGCGTCCTTGGGAATCTGCACGGCTCCGACCGCCTTCATGCGCTTCTTGCCGGCCTTCTGCTTCTCCAGCAGCTTGCGCTTGCGCGTGACGTCGCCCCCGTACAGCTTCGCGGTCACGTCCTTGCGATAGGCGTTGATCGTCTCCCGCGCGATGATCTGACCGCCGATCGCTCCCTGCACGGGGATCTTGAACTGGTGGCGCGGGATCTCGTCGCGAAGCCTTCGGCACACCTCGCGCGCGCGGCGGACCGCCGAACCGCGGAACACCAGTTGTGCCAGCGCGTCCACGGGCTGGCCGTTCAGCAGGACGTCCAGCCGCACGATGTCCGTGTCACGGTAGTCGGCGACCTCGTAGTCGAATGACGCGTAGCCGCGCGTGACGGACTTCAGCCGGTCATAGAAGTCGGTCACGATCTCCGCCAGCGGCAGGTCGAAGCGCAGCTCCATGCGCGTCTCATCCAGGTAGTCGAGCGATTGCTGGATGCCGCGCCGTTCCAGGCAGGTGGTGATCACCGCGCCGACGTACTCGGACGGCGTGATGATCGACGCGCGCACGTACGGCTCCCGTGCCTGCTCGATGCTGCCCGGGTCCGGATACTCACCCGGCGTGTACACGCTGAGCTCCGACCCGTCCTGAAGCTGCATCCGATACTCGACCGACGGGGCGGTGAGGACGACGGCCAGCCCGAACTCCCGCTCCAGCCGCTCCTGGACCACCTCCAGGTGCAGCAGGCCGAGGAAGCCGCAACGAAAACCGAAGCCGAGCGCCACCGACGACTCCTTGGCGAAGCTCAGCGTGGAGTCATTGAGCTGCAGCCGCTCCAGCCCCGCAGCCAGCTCGTCGTACTGGTCGGCGTCCATAGGGTAGATGGCCGCGAACACCACCGGCTTTGCCTCCCGGAACCCGGGCAGCGGCGCGTGGCACGGACGTTCCGCCTCGGTGATGGTGTTGCCCACGCGCGCCTGCCCCACCGATCTGATCCCGGCCACCAGGTAGCCGACCTCGCCGGCGTTCAGGACATCCGCCGGTCGCGGCTTGATCCCGAACAGCCCCAGCTCCTCGACCCGGTACGTGGCATCGTCACCCGCCCAGAAGCGGATGCGCGCGTTCGGGACGATCCGGCCGGACACCACCCGGAGGTGCACGACCACGCCGCGGTACGGGTCGTACGCGGAGTCGAACACCAGCGCCTGCAGCGGCGCCCGAGGGTCGCCGTCGGGTGGAGGAACGCGCGCGACGATCGCTTCCAGGAGCCGGTCGATCCCCTGGCCGGTCTTGGCGGACACGAGTACGGCGTCCTCCCCGTCGAGGCCCAGGTCCCGTTCTATCTGCCCGCGCGTCCGGTCGATGTCAGCGGCCGCCAGGTCGACCTTGTTGATCACCGGGATCACTTCGAGATCGTGTTCCAGAGCGAGGTAGTAGTTCGCCAGGGTCTGCGCCTCCACGCCCTGCGTGGCGTCCACCAGCAACAGCGCGCCCTCGCAGGCGCTGATCACGCGCGACACCTCGTAGGTGAAGTCGACGTGTCCGGGGGTATCGACCAGGTTCAGAAGATAGCGGGTGCCGTCGTGCTGGTGCGGAAGCGAGATCGCCTGCGACTTGATCGTGATGCCGCGTTCCCGCTCGATATCCATGCTGTCGAGCAACCGGTCGTGGAACTCCCGGTCCGACACGACGTGGGCGCGCTGGATGAAGCGATCGGCCAGCGTCGACTTGCCGTGGTCGATGTGGGCGATGATGCAGAAGTTGCGAATGTGCTCGCGCACGAACCCCTCAGGCCGGCCGGCCTTCCGCCAGCGCGTCGCCGCCGGACAGGTCGTCCCGCTCGGGGAAACCGAGCAGGACGCGGATCTCGGCATCCTCGACCGTCTCCTTCTCCAGCAGCGCCGTGGCCAGCATCTGCAACTGATCGTCGTGCCGCTTGAGAAGATCGGCCGCCTCCTTGAGCCGCGACGACATGATGGCGCCCACTTCCTGGTCGATGTGGCGGGCGGTTTCCTCCGAGTAGTCCTTGTGCCGGGCGATCTCCTTGCCAAGGAAGATCGGTTCTTCCTTCTGGCCGTACGATACCGGCCCCAGCATGTCGCTCATGCCCCATTCGCAGACCATGCGCCGCGCCAACTCCGTCGCCTGCTCGATGTCGTTCTGAGCTCCGGTGCTGGTCTCTCCGTAGCGCAGCTTCTCCGCGGCGTAGCCACCCATGGTGATGGTGATGCGGTGCAGCAGCCAGCCCTTGCCACGCGTGTACATGTCGTTCTCCGGCAGTGAGAAGGAAACGCCGAGTGCCCGGCCGTGCGGAACGATCGTGACCTTGTGCAACGGATCGGCGTGCTCCAGGTGGTAGTGAAGCAGCGCGTGACCGGCTTCGTGGAAGGCGATCATCTCCCGCTCGGACGGCTGGATGACCTTGGAACGGCGCGCCAGGCCCATCATGATCTTGTCGCGCGCCTCTTCCAGGTCGGCCATGCCCACCTGGTCCTTGCCGTTGCGGGCGGCCAGCAGCGCCGCCTCATTGACGATGTTCGCCAGGTCGGCGCCCGAGCAGCCGGGAGTGGCGCGGGCGACCCGGTTGATGTCCACGTCGCCGCCGACCGGAATCTTGCTGGAGTGGATCTTGATAATCTCCTCCCGGCCCTTGACGTCCGGCATGTCGACGACCACCTGGCGGTCGAACCGGCCGGGACGCAGCAGCGCGGGATCCAGGACGTCGGGCCGGTTGGTCGCGGCGATGATGATCACGCCGTCCTTGGTGTCGAAGCCGTCCATCTCCACCAGCATCTGATTCAGTGTCTGCTCGCGCTCGTCGTGGCCGCCGCCGTAGCCGGCGCCCCGTGTACGGCCGACCGCGTCCAGCTCGTCGATGAACAGGATGCACGGGGCGTGCCTGCGGCCCTGCTCGAACAGGTCGCGCACCCGGCTGGCACCCACGCCGACGAACATCTCCACGAAGTCGGAACCGGACATGTGGAAGAACGGCACGTTCGCCTCACCGGCGATCGCCTTTGCCAGCAGGGTCTTGCCCGTTCCCGGCATCCCGACCAGCAGCACACCCTTGGGTATCTTGGCGCCGATGCGCGAGAACTTGGCCGGATTGCGGAGGAACTCGACCACTTCCTCGAGCTCGTACTTGGCTTCGTCCTGGCCCGCGACATCGGTGAAGCTGATCTTCTTGCTGGTGTCCAGGTAGCGCTTGGCGCGGCTCTTGCCGAAGGAGAATGCGCGGTTGCCGGAGCCCTGCACCTGGCGAAACATGAACCAGATGAAGAAGATGCCGAGCACCCACGGCAGGAACTCGATGAAGATCCGGAAGGGCGAAACCGGCTTCGGGCCTCCCGTAACCCGCACGCCGCTGCTTTCCAGCCGGTTCAGGAGCTGCGGATCGTGATAGGGAATGGTGGTCCTGAACTGTCTGTCGTCGTCCCGGTAGGTGCCAAGGATCTCGAATCCATCGACGATCTTGACCTCCGCGACCTCCTTGCCGTCGACGTAGGCCAGGAAGACGGAGTAGGCGATCTCCTGCGCGAAGCTGCGCTCGTTGTTGTAGACGACCAGCAGCACGAACAGGGCGATCAGCGCGAGCAGTGTGATCAGCGCGACCCGGTTGTTGAACGGCAGCTTGGGCAGCCCGGGGTCCGGCTTCTTCGGCTCTTGCGAACGGTTCGGCTCCTGCGAACGGTTACTCACGACTCCTCCTCCACGCGGCTGATCGCGATCACCGCGCCCGTGCCGCCGGCACCGTCCTCCCGGTCGGCACAGCATACGCTTCGCACGTCCTGATAGCCGAACGCAGCACCGCAGACCGCCAGCACACCGCGTCTATCGGCGACCACGGGGATCATCCACTGGTGCGCTTCCGGCGCTCCCCACTCGCGCAGCAAGGCGGCGAGAGGCTTGACGCCGGAGTGCAG
Source organism: Spirochaetaceae bacterium (assembly GCA_028818385.1). The sequence goes on along the minus strand of JAPPNY010000208.1, from coordinate 64,172 downwards.
CCGGATCTCATCTCCGGGCCGGCACGACCGAACCAGGAGGGGTCCGTCAATCGAGCCCACCCGCACTCCGCCTAGCGAAGCTGTGCCGGCAACCGTCCGCTCGCCAGCCACGGGTTCCGCTCTCCGGATTTCGACCTGCGTCTCCGGTATTTTATACGATCCGCTCCTTACGGCCTTCCAAAGATAGCCGGTTCCGGCGCCATGGACAACCGCGGCCGACATGACCAGATGGGCTGCCAGGCGCTCGATGACCACACTGTGGCCGGCCGCGCGCACCCGCGCCGCGTTCTTTCCCGCCGCTCGCAGGATGGGGATCAGGAATCGGCGCGGCAGGCGACGCGGACCCGTGCCGCGCAGCAGCGAATCGTAGCCCTGGAAGAGCGCCTCCATCTGCAGCGCCTCCGGAGCGGTCCGGAACTCCTGCCACGGCAGTGCGATGCCGAGAGCGGTCCGCCTCCAGGGCAGCCGCTCCGCCGCCTGCGCCGCGACGAAGGCCTGGGTCTGCTCGGCCTGCCGCCCCACCTCGGCCAGGCGCGTCGCTGCCCCCGGGAACCTGCGTTCGATGTCGCCGAGCAGGTCGCGCACGCGGTTGCGGGTGAATCGCGGGTCGCCGTTCTGCGAGTCGCGGCGGAATGACAGCCCTTCCCGATGCAGCCATGCCCGCAGATCGTCACGCCGCAGTGTCTCGAGCGGGCGGATGACCCGGCCGCGCCGTGCCCGCATGCCGCCGAGGCCGGCGACGCCCGTTCCCTGCAGCGCCCGCATGAGCACGGTCTCCGCCCGGTCGTCGGCCGTGTGCCCCACCGCGATCCAGTCGGCGCAGCACTCGCCGGCAAGGCCCTCCAGGAAACGGTAGCGGGCGGCGCGGGCGGCCGCCTCCGGGCCGCCCCGAACGGACTCCCCGCTCGACGCCCCGGTGCCCACGCGCAGCGGGACCTGCAGACTGCTCGAGGCCGCACGCGCGTGGACGACGTCGCCGTCGATTTCGCGGCGGGAACGCAGTCCGTGGTCGAAGTACGCGGCGACCACCTCAATGCCCATCCGCGTGCGCAACCGGCACAACAGCGCCAGGAGAGCGGTGGAATCGGGCCCCGTGGAGTATCCGGCGACGACCGTATGGCCATGGCTGACGCCCAGACACCGCAGGGCGCGCTCTACCTGAGTCAGGATCGCCTCAGTCGGGTTCGCCTCAGTCGGGTTCGCCTCAGTCGGGTTCGCCTCAGTCGGGTTCGCCTCAGTCGGGTTCGTATGAGTTGACCGCATGCATCACCCGATCGATCGGCTCGTTCGCCAGGCGCAGCACATGCGCTGCCGCGAAGCGCTCGGCCGCATCGATTCGCTGGTGATCCTCCGCGCCCGGCGCGCCCAGCACGTGGCGGATCACGTCGCCCCTGCCGTCGGGTCTGCCCACGCCGACCCACAGCCGGGGAAACCCGCCGCCGCCGGCGGCGGCGATGATCGATGCCAGCCCGTTGTGGCCGCCGGAGGAGCCCGAGCGCTTCAAGCGCACCGCTCCTGCCGGCAGATCGAGGGAGTCGCAGATGACAAGGGTCTGCAGCAGGGTGCACCCACTGAACCGAAGAAGCGCGGCAAGCACGTCGCCGGATCGGTTCATCATGGTCAGCGGCTCCGCCAGGAAGACACTGCTGCCCTCGGACTCGACGCGCGCCACGGTGTAGCGGCTGATACCGCGCCGCTTCATCCGCGCGCCGGCAGCATCCGCCAGCGCTTCCACGATCCGGAACCCGACGTTGTGCCGGGTATCCGTGTACCGAGGACCCGGGTTGCCCAGACCGACCACCAGCAGCCGGCCTTCGGACGCGGCCGGCCTGTGCCCCGCCGCGCTAAGCCTCTGCGTCGGGAACCTCGACGTCCTCGCCTTCCTCTTCGATCTCCTCCTCATCGACCTCTTCTTCCTCTTCTTCGGCGAGACGGTGAGCGACGAGGCAGACCACCTGGTCAGCAGGGCTCAGGACGCGGACGCCTTCCGGCGTGTCCAGATCCCGCACGTGAATCGAGTCCCCGCTGTCCAGCCCTTCGATGTCGATGTCCATGCTCTCCGGCAAGTCACGCGGCAGGCACTCGACGTGCAGTTCGCGCAGCAGCGTCTCCAGGATGCCTCCCTCGCGGACGCCGATCGGCGTACCCTGGAAGTGAAGCGGGACGTGGGTGCGCAGGGTGCGGCCGGCTACCACCTCGAGAAAGTCGATGTGCAGGAGCTTGTCGGTGATACGGTCGGTCTGGTAGTCCTTGATGAGTACGTCGCGGTCGCCGTCACCGGTGGAAAGGGAGATGATGGTGCTCTCGGAAGCATGGCGGAACAGCCGCTGCACCTCCGTCGCGTCAACGGAGATCGACTCCGCCTCGGCGGCGCCGTATACTACCGCCGGCACCCGCCCTTCACGGCGCAGCCGGCGTGCCTCCCGCGTCCGGGTCTTCGATCTGGGCTCAGCCCGTAATGCCAATTGCTCCACGTATCTGCTCCATAGGTATCATCTGGGACGGCAGGATTCGAACCTGCGAATGCCGGTACCAAAAACCGGTGGCTTACCGCTTGCCGACGTCCCATCGACACAGAATTATACGGACGGTGAACGCGATTTGGAAACCTGCGTGTCCGCGTCCGGACGCGAACCGCGGTCCCGGAAGACCGCAGGACTCCGGAACCAGAGCCTCTCCAACTCGTAGAACCGCCGCTGCTCCTCGGTCATGAGGTGGATCACGACGCTTCCCAGATCGACCAGCACCCACCCGCTGTCGTCCGGTGCACGGCGCAGGCTTTGCCCCGTGCGTTCGCGGCCGCCGTCGCCCATCCGGCGCAGCGCGATGTCCAGGTGGCGCAGGACGCCGCGCAAGTGAGCATGACTCCGCGTGGTCGCGATCACGAAGTAGTCGGTCCAGCCGCTCTGCCGCCTCACGTCGAGGACGACCGTCTCCTCGGCCTGGTGCTCGACCAGCAACTCGGCCAGGGCCAGGGCGGTTCGCTGGCTGCCGCTCGCGGGGTGGACGTCTTCCTGTTGTGCCATGTCTACCGCGACTGACAGATGCGGCCGTTGAAGTCGCGCCCCAGGATCACCGTCACGTCCGCGGCGGCCGACGACGCAGCGATGGCACGATCCGGGGTGATGACTCTGTCCGCGGCGATTGCTCTGTCCGCGGCGATTGCTCTGTCCGCGGCCTGCGCTGTATCCCCTTCGCACTGAATCAATGCCGCAACCAGACGTGCCTGCTCCGGATCGCCCCGCCGGCCGACGAACAGCGTCCGCTCGTAATCGGGGTGGTCGGCGTTGTCCACTGCCACGACCCGGTAGCCGAAGCTCTCGAAGACCGTCGCCGCCTGCGCAGCCAGACCGCTCGTGCGGGTGCCGTTGAGCACCTCCACGGCGGGAGTCACGTCCCCGTCCCCGGCGTCCAGCGGAACGGACAGGGCGGCGATGGTCTGCTTGACGGAATCCCGCAGGAGCGCGCCCTCTTCATACGGGAACAACAGCGGGCGATCGTCGACCTCCTGAACTCTTCCGAGGACCCGCAGCAAACTGATCCTGTCGGTGTCCAGTTCGACCAGCGTGGCGAACAGTCGGTCGAAGGCGCGCCGGTTCAGATCGGTGACGACCGCATCGTACAGCAACCGCTTCGCGGTGGGGTCGGACAGCACCACAGGGCTGTCGGCTATGGATCGTAGCAGGCCCTGCATCAGGCGGTGCACCCGTTCGACCCGCTCGGCGGCAGGTTCCTCGGCGTTCCGGTACGAGAGGTAGGCACGCGCCATGTCGCCATCCAGCACCACGCTGCCCGATGGCAGCAGAACGCGGCGGTCCGCATCGAGGATCCGAATGGTGTCCGGGATCACGACCTCGACGCCGCCGAGCACGTCGACCAGCCGCCCGAGCCCTTCGTACGACAGGTCGACGTAGAAGTCGAGTTGCAGATCGAGGAGCTCGGCCAGGCGCCCGCCAAGCGCGGCGTGGCCGTCCGGGCCGTACAGCGCCGCGATGGCGCCGATCCGCTGCGGGTCCGGGAGCACCACGCCGATCGACCCGGGAACGAACAGCAACGCCGCGCGGCCGGTCCTCGCGTCGAGCATGAGCACCTCGAAGGAAGGCGACGGTTCGTCGATGGGAAGCATGAAGGTCACGGCGATGCGACCTTGGGCATCGATCAGGTCGCTCACCGCGTCGCTGCGCAGTCTCACGAAGCTCAGGACGAATGCGCCGGTCGCGATGACCACGATGAGCCCCGTGATCACCCCGGTCACCGCCCGTCCCCGGCGCGGGCCGGCAACCCTCATGTCGCGCCATAGAGCCCGTGGGAGCGGATGTACTCGAGGACCGCGGGCGGCGTGAGATGATCGACCGGAAGGCTGGCGCGCAGCCGGTCGCGGATGAGCCGGGAAGAGAGCGGCAGCCGCACGTTGCGGACGACCCGGTGCGGGAACGGCAGCGGCGCGCTGCCGTCGATGCGCCGGCCCAGGATCAGGTCGGCCTCACGGGCCAGGCTGGGCGCCTCGCGCCATGACCGGTAGTCGGCCGCCAGATCGTCACCGATGATGACTCCCAACCGGCCGCGCACCGCGCCGAGGTATCGCACCGTGTCGATGGTGTAGGAAACCCCGCGGCGGTCCAATTCGCACGAGTCCACCCGGAAGGCATCGTGTCCGGCGACCGCCCGGCGCAGCATCGCCAGCCGGTGCGAGCCGGCGATCAGCTCGTCGGCGTCCTTGTGCGGCGGAACGTGCGCGGGCACGAAGACCACCTGCCCGTACGCCAACTCCGCACAGACGGTGGCGGCGAGATGGAGATGGCCGTTGTGGACCGGATTGAAGGTCCCTCCGAAGATGGCCGTCCTCACGGCACCCGGTCCGGCGCAGGACACGGGGCAGCCGGCAGCCGTCCGCACGGACGCCGGTCAGCGCGCGACGGGCTGCTCCGCAGGGCCGTCAACAGGGCCGCTGGAATCGACGCAGACGAACTTCCGGTTGCGGCGACGGTAATACCTGACCAGGCCGGAAGACCGTGCGAACAGCGTGTCGTCGCTGCCCAGGCCGACATTCGGCCCGGGATGCACCCGGGTTCCGCGTTGACGCACCAGAATGGTGCCCGCGTGTACGCGTTCGCCACCGTAGCGCTTGACGCCGAGCCTGCGGCCGATCGAGTCGCGCCCGTTGCGCGAGCTTCCTCCACCCTTCTTGTGAGCCATGTCTGCCTCTCCTCAGGAAGCCGCGGCTTCCGCGGCTGCGCCCGCGACCACGTCCTCGATCACCAGGCGCGTGTAGCGCTGCCGGTGGCCACGCGTGCGCTGCGTGCGCTTGCGGCGGCGGTAGGTCGACACCCTGATCTTCCTGCCGCGCTCCTCACCGGCCACACGCGCGCGTACCCGTGCGTCGGCGACATACGGATTGCCCACCCGGACATCATGACCGTCGGACAACAGCAGCACCGACTCCAGATCGAACGACTCCGCCTGCGCGGCCGACAGTCGATCGACGACGATTTCAGTACCGGGACTCACCCGGTACTGCTTTCCCTTGATCTCTACGAGCGCATACACAATCCCAACGGTAGTACGCTCCGGGCGTAACGGTCAAATGCGTGCGGGGCGGCGGTGGCGCGCCGAGGTTTGACCCGGCGTCGAAGCCGTCGTTAGGCTCCGGACCCGCGCCGGAGTGGTGAAACGGTAGACACCGGGGACTTAAAATCCCCTGGTCCGCATGGACCGTACCGGTTCGAATCCGGTCTCCGGCAAGGTTCCGCGCGCGGCCCACGATTCCCGTCCGACCGGCGCTTGCGTCGTCTCGTCACACGCCGCCGCTGATGGTATAGTGTTCCCGCCATGGTTACCGTTCGCCGGTTCTTGACCGCAACAGGACTCGTCACTTGTCTGCTGGCGCTGGGTACGCCGGCCCTCGCCCTGCCGGCCGATCTGGCGGCTCTTCCCCCGGAGAAAAAGGTCGAGATGGCCGAGTCGTACTACTTGGCAGGTCTTCAGTACGAGGAAGTGGGCAAGATCGAGCTGGCCGCAGGGATGCGCCGGCTCGCCTTCGAACTGAACCCCGCTCTGGACCCGGATGCCATCGGGGAGCAGCAACGCGAGAAGATCGACCTGCCCGACCGGCCGCCGGCTGAAGAGGTCGACACGACGGGCTGGACATCCAGCCTGGTGGTGTCGCAGCTGCTGCGTCTCGCAAGCGCCTTCCTGGCCCACGACTCCGACGCGATCGTGTCCATGCTGGACGGCTCGGTATTCGTGGCGGGAACGAACGTGACCCGCTCCCAGGCGCACTCCGTGCTGGACGCGCTGTTCGCGGAGCGATCGCTGGCGGGAATCTCGCTCGGCCAGATTTACGACGTCGACAACGTGATGGCTCACCGCTACGGGATCGGAACCGGGGCCTTGGCGGACGCCTTCGAGGTCAGCCTGGACGCTCGCATGGATCTGTCGGCCGCCGTTCCGTTCTGGGGCACCGAGCAGCGGTTCGTGCTGCGCCCCGTCGGAGACACGTGGCTGGTCTCGGCGATCCTGTTCTCCAACGAGCAACGGGTCCCCGCCAACTGGTCTCCCGCTCCCATGGAATCGGCCGCGGAAGCCGAACGGCGCATGAGCGCCTCGGAAGCCCGCAACAAGGCGCTGGCCGACCGGACATCGGTCGTCATGGCGGTGCTCGACGGGGCCGACCGCTTCCTGGAGAAGGACACCGCCAGCGTGCTGGCAGCCGTCGACCAGGAGATTCGCCTTCCGGACGGGTCGGCAGTGACGCGCGAGTCGCTGCGAACGATGCTGGACGACTACTTCGGCAACTCTCCCTACCGCGGCCTGACCGCCGACGAGGTGATCACGGTGGGCATGGTCGAGGCCCTGGACGCACACGGCGGCAGTGCGCGGTACCGGGTCGAGGTCAGCTTCAAGGCGCAGTATCAGGAGGCGTTTCCGTCGTTCCGTTCGGGGCAGAGCCTGGAGCTGCGGGACGCTGACGGTCGGTGGGTGGTTTACGCCATATCCTGAACGCTTCCACGTACCCGCAGTCGTCGGGCAGATAGCGCGAGAACAGCGCGTGGAAGATCGTCAGGCGCTTGCAGTTCGCACAGGTCGACAGGCGTGACTCGTAGACCGTGCAGAGCTGGGTCGACACGTCCAGAAACCGGCACGGCGAGTCACGGTCGATGACCAGCTCGCCCTGCACCCGATCGCGCCGATAGCAGCACTGCCCACACTGCGTACACAGATCGTCCCACTTGCGCTGCAGCTCGGCGAACACGGCGGGCAGTTTAGCGCGAACGAGCTTCGGAAGCGAGCTACCATGGCGCACGTGTGGCTCCATCGCTACGTGCCGGCGGCCGTATCCGCGATCGCCGTGCCCCTGGCTCTCCCGAACGAGCTTGCGCCGCTTGGCAATCCACTGCTCGGGCCCTTTGCCTTCGCGCCGCTGTTCCTGTCGATCTACCGCTGCCGCTCCCATGCACAGGCAGCCGCCGCCACCGTCCTGTTCATGGTGGTCGCCACGCCGCTGTCGTACTACTGGCTTCAGTACTTCCACGAGTACGCACTCTGGACGCTGGGAGGCCCCGTGCTCGGGTACGCGCTGTTCGGGGCTCTGTTGGGACCGGTGCTCCGCGGCGTGGCCGTCGCCGCCGGACCGATGCGCCCGTATGCCGTCGCCGCCGCCTGGACGGTCTACGAGTACTTGAAGTCGTCCGGGTTCCTGGGCTTCCCCTGGGGGCTCGCGGCCTATCCGGTGAACACGGTCACCCCGCTGATCCAGTTCACGGCGCTGACCGGCGTGTGGGGACTGTCGCTGCTGATGGCGCTGATCAACGCCGCGGTCGCGGAAGGGGTGAAGCGGCCGTGGCGGCAGCAACCGGTACGGACCTGGTTCATGGTCGCGGTGCTGGCGATCGGCGCGCTGGGGTACGGCTTCGTCCGCCTCGGCGCCGATGCGAGCCGGGAGTCGGAGTCCGGAGCGGTCACGCCGATCGAGGTGGCGCTGATCCAGCACAACCACGATCCATGGGCCTCTCAAGACCCCATCTCCCGTTACCGAGCCATCAGCGACAGCCTTCTGACCCTGATGCGGCTCACGCGCCAGGTGCTTGAAGAAGGCGACCTCGACCTTGTGGTCTGGAGCGAGACTGCCCTGGTCTACCAGCCGCTCGGCCACCCGGACGCCGAGTCCTATGAGGTCATGCCGGACGGCGACCCGCTGGCGCCGTTCCTGCGGGGACTGAATGTTCACTTGATCACAGGCGCTCCCTACGAAGTCGATGCCGATGCCGGCGAGCGCAGCAACTCCTCCTTCCTGATCGGCCCGGGAGCGAGCCGGTTCGACCACTACCGCAAGCAGCAACTCGTTCCGTTCGCGGAGGCGGTGCCGTTCTACGAGGTCGATTTCGTGCGCCGGTTCTATCGTTCGGCGGTCGGCATCGGCGCCGGATGGGTCGCCGGCGACCAGCCGACGGTGTTCACGGTCAGCCTGTCCGACGGCCGCGGCGTGCGCCTGTCCACGCCGATCTGCTTCGAGGACGCCTTTCCCGCCTTGAACCGGCGCTTCGTCCGCGCCGGCGCGGAGGTGCTGGTCAACCTCACCAACGACTCATGGTCGCGCACCGTGTCGTCGGAGACCCAGCACCTGGTGGCGGCGCGCTTCCGGTCCGTGGAGAATGCGCGGCCGCTGCTCCGATCGACCAACGGCGGCATCACCGCAGCTCTCGACGTGTACGGGCGGACGATTCCGGGATCCGTACTGCCGCCGTTCACGGAGGATGCCGCCCTGGTCACACTGCACCTGCCGGCGACGCCGGCCACGACGCCGTATACCGCCTTCGGCGACTACCTGCCCGTCGCCCTGATCCTCGTCCTCATCCTGCTGCTTGCGCCCCGACACCGTCGCCTGCCGAGGACGGCACGCGGCGAGCGGCGCCGCTGTCGGCCCATCCCCACCGACCGCTGAGGTGTCCGCCGGACTGCCGCTGACGCGCCAATCCGGCGGACGCCTCAGCCGACATGCAGCCAGTAGCGGCCGCCGTCGGCGATCACCGCGCACGGCACGCCGAACAGCCGTGACAGGTTCGCGTCGGTAAGCTGTTTCGCAGGCGGCCCGGCGCCCGCTCCGGCACCGTCCTTCATCAGCAGGACTCCGTCGTAGGAGCCGTCCAGCTCCTCGATGCTGTGGGTGACGTAGACGACCGTGGCGGGCGATCCATCGCTGGACGATCGGTCGACGGCCGTGCGCAGCGCCGTCAGGAACTCCTCGCGCGCCCGCGGGTCCAGGCCGGCGCACGGCTCGTCCAGCAGCACCAGCGCCGGGCGCGCCGCGAACGCGCGTGCGATGAGCGTACGCTGCCGCTCGCCGGTGGACAGCGTCACGAACCGCCGCTCGCGCAGCGCCGCCATGCCCACCGCACGCAGCTCCTGCATGGCGCGGTCCGCCTCCGGCGGTGCGATCCGGTCATAGACCACGAAGGTGCCGCGCATGCCGGCGACGACGGTCTCCAGCACCGTCTGGAAGCGAGGGATCCACTGCAGCAGGTCGGCGTGCACCCAGGCGATGGCACGCCGCAACGGGCCCAGGTCGACCCGGCCGACGCGATGGCCCAGCAGGTCGACGGTGCCGGAGGAAGGATGCACGCGCCCGGCAAGCAACCGCAGCAGGGTGCTCTTGCCGCAGCCGTTGGGTCCCAGCACCGCCCAGCGCTGTCCCGTCTCCGCCGACCAGCTCATGGCCTTCAGGACAGGAGTCCGGTCGATGCGCAGCGTGACGCGGTCCAGCGCGAACGCCGGAGGCCCGCGGCGTGATTCGGCCAACCCGCGAGCGATAAGGCCGCGAACGGTCAGTCGCCGACGGCCGAGGTGTTCATGGAGCGCAGGAAGGCGTCGTTGGTCTTGGTCTTGCGCATCTTCTCGATCAACAGCTCGGCGATCTCCAGCTCGTCCATGGGGCCGAGCACCTTGCGCAGGATCCACAGCTTGGCCAGCTCCTGATCGCTCAGCAGCAACTCTTCCTTGCGGGTGGCGGTCTGCTTGATGTTGATCGCCGGGTAGATCCGGCGGTCGGCGATCTTGCGGTCCAGGCGCACCTCCATGTTGCCGGTGCCCTTGAACTCCTCGAAGATGACTTCGTCCATACGGCTGCCGGTCTCGATCAGGCCGGTCGCGACAATCGTCAGGCTGCCGCCGTGCTCGACGTTGCGCGCGGCGCCGAAGAAGCGCTTCGGCTTGTGCAGGGCGTTGGAGTCGACGCCGCCGGACAGGATTTTGCCCGACGTCGGCACGGTCTGGTTGTAGGCGCGGGCCAGCCGGGTGATCGAGTCCAGCAGTATCACGACGTCCCGCTTGTGCTCGACCAGGCGGCGCGCCTTCTCGATCACCATCTCCGCGACCTGCACGTGCCGCGTGGCCTGTTCGTCGAACGTGGAGGAAACCACCTCGCCCCTGACGTTGCGCTGCATGTCGGTGACCTCTTCGGGACGCTCGTCGATCAACAGCACGATCAGAAAGACCTCGGGGTGATTCTCCGTGATGGCATTCGCGACCCGCTGCAACAGCATGGTCTTGCCGGCGCGCGGCGGCGAGACGATCAGCCCGCGCTGCCCCTTGCCGAGGGGGCAGAACAGGTTCATCATCCGCGTTTCCAGGTTGCCGTCGGCGGTTTCCAGGTTCAGTTGCTCGTCGGGATACAGCGGCGTGAGGTGGTCGAACGGGACCCGGTTCTGCGCGACGACCGGCGGGTTGTCGTTGACCGTCTCCACGAGCAGCATCGCGAAAAACCGCTCTCCGTCCTTGGGGGGGCGGATCTGGCCAAGGACCGTGTCTCCGGTCTTGAGGTTGAATCGCCGGATCTGCGACGGCGACACGTATATGTCCTCGGGCCCCGGGAGATAGCTGTAGTTGGGCGATCGCAGAAAGCCGTATCCATCCGGGAGGATCTCCAACACGCCGTGGGCGTAGATCACGCCACCCTTGGCATGCGTGTGTTCCTTGAGGATGCCGAAGATGAGATCCGTCTTCTTCATCCCCACGAGGCTTTCGGGGCTCAACCCCATGGCAGCCGCCTGGCTGCGCAGCTCCGGAAGGTCCTTGACGGCGACATCGCTGATCAGGAGCTTCTCGCGCGGGGTTCCGTCGTCGACCGGCCCCCGCAGTCCGTCGATGCCATCGCTGCCCGACGTCTGCGCCTGCTTCTCGGCCGCCTGCTCGGCCTGGGCGACGGCGGCCTGTTGGGCCAAGGTGCCGTCGACCCCGTCGAAGCCGTCCTTGACTTCGATCCTGAGCTTCTTTCGCGATCGTGACCGTCTGCTTGTGCTTTTTTCCGGCATGTTGCTCCCCGGGACTCCCCGCGGAATCGGCGCGGCCGTTCCGTCCGGTACCTGCTGAATGGCGTTCTCGCAGCCCCGTGCTTGGCGCTGGGAAGGAGTGAGTGCTTGCGGAAACTTACTCGCGCGGAGAGTGCGGTGTCAAGGCCGCCGAGGCAACAGGGTCGCGAGGCGGGCCCGCGTCCTTATCCCTCAAGCGGGGCCGCGGACGCGCGTCGCGCTTGTCGGACGTGCCGCTCATCTCCAGCTCGCCTTCGAAGACGGCGCCGTCGGCGACGATCAGCCGTGCCGTGCCGACATCGCCGAACACTCGGGCAGTCGCCAGCATCTCGACACTGTCGGCCGCCTTGATGTCGCCGCGCACGGTGCCGCCGATCACCGCTGACCCCACCTCGATCTTGGCGCACACCTGCCCGTTCTCGCCGACCAGAAGCCGCCCGGCGGAGTGGATCTCTCCGTCGAACGTGCCGTCGATCTGCAGGACGCTGTCGAACCGGAGCAGTCCTTTCATCTGGGTCTCGGCCGACAAGGTCGTGGGCGGCGCATCGGAGCTGGGCCGCTCCGGCCTCTTGCGTCCGAGCACGGTCAGGAGCCGGTGACGCCCGCGGAGGCGATGCCGGCGAGCCGGCGATGGAGCTCGTCGAGGGAGAGATCTCCCGCCTTGAGCTCGTCGCCCTGGCGCTGCAGGTCCCCGATTTCCTGCTCCAGAGCATCGAGCTTGGTGAGGATCGCGCGCGCATCGTCCCTGATTCTGTCGGCGAGTGTCTCGGCGGACGCGGCTCCCGGGGCGTCGACCAGCCGCAACTGCTGCTCGAGGGGCCTCCGCACATGTTGGGAGAAGAAGATCAGCGACTCGTTCAGCGACTCGATCACGCCGATCCGATGCTCGCGCCGTATCACCTGCTCCTGCAGATGGCGGCGGTGCAGTACGGCGCGCATGCGGGCCAGCACCTCGGTGAAGTTGAACGGCTTGGTGATGTAGTCGTCCACCCCCAGTTCCAGTCCCTGCACCTTGTCCTCGACGTCGTCGGCCGCCGAGAACATGATGATCGACACGTCGCGGTACTCGGCCAGATCGTCACCGTGCTTGATCCTCCGCGTCACCTCCCAACCGGTCATCCGCGGCATCATGTTGTCCAACAGGATCAGCGCCGGACGGAAGCTCGGCAGCTTCTCCAGCGCCTCCACCCCGTCCGAGGCGGTATCCGTGGAGAAGCCGAGTTTCGACAGCATCAGGTCGAAGATCTCGACGTTCGTGGCTTCGTCGTCGACGATCAGGATCTTGTCACCGGTCACGGGATGATCATCATCCCGTCCGGCATGCCCCTGTCAACGCGCATCGCGCCACCGGCGTAGAACGGCTCCGCCCAGAGCGCCCGCGATCAGCAGGAATGCCGCTGCGGTCAGCGCAACGCCCAGCCAGTCACCGGCGCGGGAGTAGAGCGTCCGGGCTTCGTCGAAGACCGGCACGTCGCCGATCAGGGCGCCTTCGGTTCCGCGCTTCAGCGTCGCGGCGATGCGGCCCGACGGCTCGACGATGGCGGTGATGCCGCTGTTGGCGGCACGCACCACGCTGCGCCGGTTCTCGGTTGCGCGAAACACGGCCATGGCGAAGTGCTGCATCTCCGCCGGCACCGACTCCGACCAGTAGTCGTTGGTCATGTTGACGATCACCTGCGCGCCACGGTTGACGAACTCCCGGTTCAGGTAGCCGAACGTGTCCTCGAAACAGATCGGCGTCGAGAAGCGCACCCCGCCGGCGTCGAACACCGTCCACTCGTCGCCCCGTTCCCAGAAGTGGGTGTCGAAGTCCTCTTTCAGCAGATCGTGAAGGAACCGGGGGCCCCAGTCCGGGTAGCGCTCCGTGAACGGCACCAGGTGAAGCTTGCGGTACGTCTGGACGATCTCGCCACCCTGGTACAGCAGCGCCGCGTTGTAGTCGATGCGCATCGGCTCCCCACTCTCCGGGGAAATCACTCTCTGTCCATCGTCGTTGCCGACCACGAACGGGACGGTCTGCTCGTCCAGGAATGCCCGGAGCTGGCGCACCAGCTCGTACTTCCTGATCGACTCCTGGTCGCGCGCGCGGTAGCGCGTGTGCCAGTCGATGCCGGGCACGAACGACGTCTCGGACCAGATCACGGCGTCGGGGGCCTCGGCCAGCGCGCGCCGGCTCTGCCGCAGCAGGATGTGCAGGGAGCGTTCGTAGGCGAGGTATCCGCCCACATGCGGATCGATGTTCTGCTGGACCAGCGCGACCCTCCACTGCCTCGCGTCCGCGTAGTCTGCAGGCAGCGCCGCGCCGTAAGCCACGGATCCCGCGAACAGCACCGTCCAGAGTGCGGGAACCAGCGGGCGCGCGCGCAGCAACCGGACGGCCCGCCGCCACAGGTCACCGCGCACGGGACGGAGCGCCGCCACCAGGTGGGCGATGTAGCTGTTGGCAAGCACCACCACGAGCGAAACGCCCCATACGCCCGCGACTGCCGCGGAGCGGACCAGCGGCCCGAACAGGTACTGCGTGTACCCTATGACGCCGTACGAGTACCCCAGGAACCCCTGCGTCTTCAGGTATTCGTAGGCCACCCAGAGCACCGCCTGCCACAGCGGCGCATGGCGAGGGAATCGGTCGGTGACCAGCTTCAGTGCCGGAAACAGCGCCAGCAGGTAGATCGCGTGGACAGCCGGTACGAACAGGAGGCCCAAGGCGTGGAACTTCGCCAGCCAGTAGTTGAATAGGGCGTAGCTGCCGAAGCCGTACAACACGCCGTACAGGACGACCCGGCTCCAGGGTGTCCTGCCGATCACCCAGAACAGGGGCGCCAGCGCCACGAAGGCGAGCGGATACCACCCCCACGTGGAGAGCGGATTGGGGAATGACAACGCGAACAGGGCCGCGGACACCGTCAACGCGGCGACCTCGGCGACCACCTGCCGCCACGTCTTGCCGGTGGAGCGGCGTGCCGCGCCGCCGGGGTTGGCCGACCGGGTCAGATCGGCCACGGTGAATGTGGAGGCGTCACACCTGGCTGGACCAGGCACGCTCCTTCAACTCGCGTCCCGGGCGGAACGAAGCCACGCCGTGGTTCTCCACCTCGACCCGTTCGCCGGTGCGCGGATTGCGCGCGACCCGGCCCTTGCGGGGTTTCAGCTCGAAGGTGCCGAAGCCACGCAACTCCACGGCGCGCTGGCCGATGATCCCGCCCTTCACCTGGTCGAAGAACAGATCCAGGATGCGATGGATGTTTTTCTTGCTGACCGGCACCTCGGCATAGATGCTCTCGATGATCTCCGCCTTGGTCAGCTTGTCAGCCCGGTCCGTCCTGTCTGTCCCCTCAACCGCCACCAGATCGCTCCTTGTGGCCCGGCACGTCGCTAGGTCGCCGCGAACCGCCGCCGCAGGCGCCCGGCCAGGCGGCGCTTGTAACGCGCGGCCGTGCGCCGGTGCACCACGCCCTTCGAGGCGGCCTTGTCCACGGCGCGCACGGCATGGCCAAGCCGCTCGACGGCTTCGGACCGGTCCCCGTCCAGGGAATCGACGAAAGATCGAATCGCGGTACGCATGCGGCTGCGCACGGTGCGGTTGCGCAACCGGCGCGCGCTGTTCTGACGCTGGCGCTTGGCAGCGGAGAGTTTCGCGGGCATCGCCAGCCAAGCTACCAGTGCGGCGAAGCGATCGTCAAGACTCGCCGGCCGGGAAGATGCCCGGACGGCGGCCCAAGGCCTTCAGGAACCACTCCCGATCACGAATCGATGGTGCCGCTTCTTGCCGGCGCGCACGATGAGTTCCCCATCCGAGACGTCCGCCGCCGCGACCGGCCGGTCCATGTCCGTCCACTGCCGCCCGTTGAGGTAGGCGCCCCCTTGCGAGATCAGCCGACGGGCGTCGGAACGGCTGGACGCGAGTCCGCCCCGCACCAGCAACTCGACCAGCGTGACGCCGGACCCCATCTCCGCCGCGTCCAGCGGCGAGCTCGGGATGGCGCCGCTGTCGCTTCCGCTGCCGGCGAACAGCGCCCGGCTGGCCTGGCGTGCGCGCTCTGCCTCCTTGGCGCCATGCACGAGGGTGGTCAGCTCCATCGCCAGCCGCTCCTTGGCCGCGAGCACGGCACGGTCGCGCAGGCCGCCGAGCTCCTCCACCTCGGCGTCCGGCAGCAGCGTCAGCAGCGTCAGCAGCGTGCCGACGTCGGCGTCCGGGACGTTGATCCAGTACTGGTAGAACTGGTACGGCGTAACCAGCTCCGGGTCCAGGAACAGCGCGCCCGCGGCCGTCTTGCCCATCTTCTTGCCGTCCGCGGTCGTAACCAGCGGCCAGGTCAGGGCGTGCGCCTCGACCCGCTCCACGCGGCGGATCAGGTCGACGCCGGCCAGGATGTTCGCCCATTGGTCATCGCCGCCGATCTGCAGCAGGCATCCGTGGCGGCGGTGCAGCTCCAGGAAGTCGTACGCCTGCAGCAGCAGGTAGTTGAATTCCAGGAAGGAGAGGCCGGTCTCCAGGCGGCGGCGGTAGGTCTCGAAGCCGAGCATCCGGTTCACGGAGAAGCGGGGGCCGATCTCGCGCAGGAAGTCCAGGTAGCCAAGCTCGGCGAGCCAAGTGGCGTTGTCGACCACGGTGGTATGGCCGAGGTCGATGATGCGGCCCACCTGCCGCTGCATCAGCTCGGCGTTGCGAACGACGGTCTCCACCGGCAGCAACGGGCGCATGTCGTCCTTGTCCGACGGATCGCCCACGCGGGCGGTGGCGCCGCCGATCAGCAGCACCGGCTGGTGTCCGGCGCGCTGCAAATGCGCCATGGCAAGCAGGCCGACCAGGTGGCCGGCGTGCAGGCTGGGCCCGGTGGGGTCGATGCCGAGGTAGAACGTGACCCGATCGCGCTCCAGCAGCCTGGAAAGCGCCGCCGCATCCGTGGTCTGCTTGATCAGCCCGCGCCGGGTCAGGGTGGCCAGCACGTCCATCAGGAGCCGTCCGCGCGGGAGTAGCCGGCCGTCAGCTCGGCGAGCTGCCCCCGCAGCGCGTCGCGATGGACGCGGATCTGTTCCATCGAGTCGCGCAGCCGCACGGTCACCGTTCCGTCGTCCCTGCTCTGGTGGTCGACCGTGACGCAGTACGGCGTGCCGATCTCGTCCTGGCGGCGGTAGCGCCGGCCGATGGCGCCGCCCTGGTCGTAGAAGGTGTCATGGTCGGCGCGCAGGTCGGCGGCCGCCTCGCGGGCCAGCTCGGCCAGCCCGTCCTTCTTGAGCAACGGGAACACCGCCACCGTGATCGGAGCGATCGCCGGGTGAAAGCGCATCACCGTACGCTTCTCCCCTTCCACCTCGTCCTCGTCGTAGGCGTCGGCCAGCACCGCCAGCACGGTGCGCGTCAGCCCCACCGCGGTCTCGATCACGTACGGGACGAACCGCTCACCCTGCGCGCCCCCGGAGCTGCCGTCGTCGAGGTAGGTCAGGTCCTTGCCCGACAGCTCGGAGTGCCGGCGCAGGTCGAAGTCGGTGCGGTTGTGGATCCCCTCCAGCTCCTGCCACCCCATCGGGAAGTCGTATTCGATGTCCACGGCGACCTTCGCGTAGTGGGCGATCTCGTCCGGCCCGTGCGGCCGCAGCCGCAGCCGGGACGGCTCGATGCCCAGGTCGGTGTAGTACCGGAAGCGCGCCTCGCGCCAATGCTCGAACCAGCGCTCGTCCTGGTCCGGATGCACGAAGAACTGCATCTCCATCTGCTCGAACTCGCACGTGCGGAAGATGAAGCTCTTGGTGGTGATCTCGTTGCGGAACGCCTTGCCGACCTGGGCGATCCCGAACGGCACCTTGACGCGCCCGGACTGCACCACGTTCTTGAAGTTGACGTAGGCGCCCTGCGCGGTCTCCGGGCGCAGGTAGACGTCGGCGCCGCCGTCCTCCACCGGTCCCAGCGTGGTGCGCATCATCATGTTGAACTGTCGCGCCTCGGTCAGCTCCGCCTTCCCGCACTGCGGGCAGCGGCCGGCCGGGTCCTCGAGATGGTCGGCGCGGAACCGCGCCTTGCAGTTGCGGCAGTCCACCAGCGGATCGTTGAAGGCGCTGGTGTGACCGGAGGCCTCCCACACGCGCGGGTGCATGAGGATGGCCGCGTCCAGGCCGACGACCGGCAGCTCGCCGCGCGTCATGGTCCGCCACCAGCGGTCGCGCAGGTTGTTCTTGAGCTGCACGCCGAGCGGTCCGTAGTCCCACGCGGAGGCGAGGCCGCCGTAGATGTCGCTCGACGGGTAGACGAACCCGCGGCGCTTGCAGAGGGATACCAGTTGATCCAGTCCAGGTCGATCGAGTGTCGTGCGCGTCATGTTCCTTCCCGTTACGCGTCGGGCGTTTGGTCGTCCAGCTTGACCAGGGCGGCCCGCAGCCGGTCCCTGCAGGTCTCCGCACCCAGAATCCGCATGCTGCCGAACAGCGGCGGCGACACCCGCGCGCCGGTGATCGCCACCCGCACCGGCATCATGAGGTCACCGAACTTGACGCCGAGCTCATCGGCAGCGGTGCGGAACGCCTGTTCGGCCCGGTCTTCATCCGGGCCGCATGCCGCGTCGACCAAGTCGAGCGCCCGCTCGAGCACCCGCGCCGTCCGCGCCCCGTCCAGCCGCTTCGGCACGAGCGCGCCGCCATCGTAGTCCAGCTTCGTGGCGAACAGAAACCCCGCCATGGGTATCGTGTCGCCGAGCACGGTCAGGCGCTCGCGGACCAGCTCGGCGACCGGCCGC
The DNA here is from genome assembly GCA_028818385.1 of Spirochaetaceae bacterium. The sequence goes on along the minus strand of JAPPNY010000208.1, from coordinate 46,138 downwards.
GCCACCCGCTCCGGGTCGGCCGCGCCCGCCGTGGCGAGCCACGGCGCAAGCCGCCCGGCCAGTTCTTCCGGCGGCAGGGCTCGGATGTAGGTGCCGTTCATCCAGCGCAGCTTGTCGGCGTCGAACACCGCGGGGGAGGCGTTCAGCCGCTCCAGACTGAAGGCCTGTTCCAGCTCCCGCAGGGTGAACAGCTCGCGCTCCCCGTCCAGCGACCAGCCGAGCAGGGCCATGTAGTTGACCAGCGCCTCCCGCAGGTAGCCCTGGTCGCGGAACTCGGCGACGCTCATCGCCCCGTGGCGCTTGCTCAGCTTCTTTCCGTCCGGCCCGTTGACCACCGGCAGGTGGGCGTACCGCGGCGGCTCCCACCCGCATGCCCGGAAGATCAGCACGTGCAGCGGCGCCGAGGAGACCCATTCCTGGGCACGCAGGATGTGGCTGACGCGCATGTCGTGATCGTCGGTGATGGCCGCCAGGTGGTACGTGGGGTAGCCGTCGGACTTCAGCAGCACGGGATCGGGATTGATGTCGCTGTTGCGGCGCTCGATGGAGCCAAGCAGGTCATCCTCGTAGCGCGTTGCGCCGTCCAGCGGCACCTTGAACCGCACGACCGAGGGCGTCCCCCGGTCTTCGTGGTGCCGGCGCTCGGCCGCGGACAGGTCGCGGCAGCGGCGGTCGTACCCGCTGCCGGCCTCGCGCACCCGTGCCAGGCGTGCGGGATCGCAGTAGCAGCGATAGGCACGGCCGGTATCCACCAGCCGTTCGGCCACCGCCCGGTGGCGCTCGACCCGCTCCGACTGCACGTACGGGCCATGCGGGCCGCCCACCTTCGGTCCCTCGTCCCAGCGCAATCCCAGCCAGCCGAGGGTGTCGTAGATGTCCTCCAGCGCGGCCGGATCGAACCGGGCGCGATCGGTGTCCTCGATACGCAGGATGAAGGTCCCGCCGGCGGAGCGCGCCAGCAGGTAGGCGAACAGGGCGGTGCGCGCCCCGCCGATGTGGTGCAGCCCGGTCGGCGACGGGGCGTAACGAACGCGAAGTGACATCTTCTGTTTCCGGTGAACGGGCACAGTAGGGACGCCCCGCTACGGCGTCAAACGCCGTGGCCGCGACTCCACCCGAACGGGCACCATAGGGACGGCCCGCGACCGCGTCAAACGGCACGCCGTGGTGGCGGGACGGGACACCGCTTGCACGGTGCTCCGACCGCCCCATAGACTCCCGGCGATGGTCGAACGGTCACATCCACACACCCTGATCGATCGCCTGTGGCCGCCGGCCGGGAGCGCCTCCGGTTCGGGCACGTGGGCCGCCAACCTGTTCCGCGTCCTGTTTCTGGCGCTGGTCGGGAGCTTGCTGATCGCGGTCTCGTCGAAGATCAAGGTCCCCATGGTGCCGGTACCGATGACCCTGCAGACCCTGGTGATCCTGGTGATCGGCATGGCGGCGGGCTGGCGTCTGGGCGGACTCACCGTGCTTCTCTATCTGTTGGAGGGAGCCGTGGGGTTGCCGGTGTTCGCCGGCACTCCGGAGAGGGGAATCGGGCTGGCCTACATGGTCGGCACCACCGGCGGCTACCTGCTCGGCTTCCTGCTGGCAACGCTGGTGATCGGCCTGCTGGCCGAGGCGGGGTGGGACCGCAGCGTTCCGTTGGCCGCGGCGGCCATGCTGATCGGCAACGTCGTCATCTACGTCCCGGGGCTGCTGTGGCTCGGGAGCGTCGCCGGCTGGGACAACCCGATCCTGCAGTGGGGGCTCACCCCCTTCATCGTCGGCGATCTCGTGAAGTTGGCCATCGCCGCCCTGCTCATGCCGGCCGTCTGGCGGCTGGTTCGCACGAACTGACGGCGCCGGCCCCAAGAGTCGACCGGCGCGTCATCGAGCCCGGAGCGGCAGCCGCGCCGATCGTCGATCTGGCGGCGCCGGTACCGTTGCGCGCCGTCCTGACCACTGCGGATGCCGGAGACATGAACGATCCGGCCGCATGGCGGCGGATCTGCGGAGCGCTCGGCGTCGGACCCGAGCGAATCCGGCGCGTGGTCCAGCGCCACACGCGTCGCGTGGTGGTCGCCGGCCTTCGTTCCGCTGACGCAGCGCTCCCGGCCGACGGCGTGATCGCCGGGACGCCGACCGACGTGCTATGCGTGACCGTCGCCGACTGCCTGCCGATCTTCCTGATCCCCCGCGACGGAAGGCTCCCGGCGCTGCTGCACTCCGGCTGGCGCGGCACCGGCATCGTCGCCGACGCGCTCGCCTGCCTGGAACGCCGCTTCGGCCGCCGTACCGACGCCTATGATGCGGTCATCGGTCCCGGCATCGGTCCGTGCTGCTACGACGTGCCGGCGGAGCGGGCGCGCCGCTTCCGCGAGCGGTTCGGGGCGGACGCGGCCGACGTGGCAGGCGGAGCGGGCCGCATCGACCTGCGCGCGGCCAACATCGCTCTGCTGTGCCAAGCGGGTGTCGCCAGCGTCACCGTGTACGACGACTGCACGGCGTGCTCGCCGGCGTTGCTCTCCTTCCGGGCGGAGCGGGCGGCGGGGAGGGACGGTGGCCGCCGCATGGCCGCGCTGCTGGGACGATTCGGGAGCTGAAGCGAACCGCTACGCGCCTGCCGGCTTTGTCGTACCATGCCGTGGGGTCGCGGGGAACGCCATGCCGCCTATCCGCAACGTAGGAATCATCTCGCACATCGATGCCGGCAAGACCACGACCACGGAGCGGATGCTCTTTTTCACGGGGCGCACCCACCGCATCGGCGAGGTCGACGACGGCGAGGCGACCACGGACTGGATGCCGCAGGAGCAGGAACGCGGCATCAGCATCACCTCGGCGGCCATCACCTGTTTCTGGGCCGACCATCAGATCAACCTCATCGACACCCCCGGACACGTCGATTTCACCGCCGAGGTGGAGCGTTCGCTGCGCGTGCTCGACGGCGCGGTGGCGATCTTCTCCGCCGTGGAAGGGGTCGAGCCGCAGTCGGAGACGGTGTGGCACCAGGCGGATCGCCATTCGGTCGCCCGCATCGCCTTCGTCAACAAGCTGGACCGCGCCGGCGCATCGTTCGATGGGGTACTGCAGCAGATGCGCAGTCTGCTCTCCGCCGAGCCGGTCGCGCTCCAGGTGCCGTGGGGCGAAGACCGCGAGCTGCGCGGGATCGTCGACCTGATCACGATGGAGCGGATCTCCTGGAGCGACGACGGTACCGCGATGCAGCGCCGCGCGGCCGATCCCGCGGACCCGGAGGTGGGGCCGCGCCGCGACCTGCTCGTCGACGCGCTCGCGGACGGGTCGGACGAGATCGCCGAGCGTTACCTGGAGGGCCGCGAGCTGCCGGTCCCACTGCTGCGGGAGGCGGTCCGCGCGGCGGTGGCTTCGGGCCGGATCGTTCCCGTGCTCGCCGGAGCGGCGCGGCGCAACATCGGTATCCAGCCGTTGCTGGATGCGATCGTCTGGTATCTGCCGGCACCGGGCGAGCTCCCCGCTCTCCAACTCCTCGACCGGGACGGGAGTGCCGCCGACCAGCCGCTGCTCGCCCGGTCGGCGAAGGGGCAGCCGCTCGCGCTTGCCTTCAAACTGCAGAACGACCGCGAGTCCGGGCCCTTGAGCTATCTCCGCGTCTACTCGGGGACCTTCCGCCGCGGCGACCGGCTCCTGAACCTCAGCCAGGGCCGCACCGAGCGCATTCAGCGCCTGCTGCGCATGCACGCCAACAGGCGCGAACAGATCGATTCGGTGAGCGCCGGCGAAATTGCCGTGGCGGTGGGACTGAAGTTCGCCCGCACCGGCGACACGGTGACCAGCAAGCAGCGCGGCAGCCAGGCAGGAGGCGCCGCACAGCCAACCGGGCTCTTGGAACGCATGCGCTTCCCGCTGCCGGTGGTATCGGTGGCCGTGGAGCCGCACTCCGCATCCGACGCCGCCGCTCTGCTCGACTCGCTGGAGGCGCTGCGGCTCGAAGACCCGACGTTCGCGGTGGAGGAAAACGATGAGACCGGCCAGCTCCTTGTCTCCGGCATGGGCGAGCTGCATCTCGAGGTGCTGATGCGGCAGATCGCGGAGCGCACCGGCATCGACGCCAGAGTCGGCAAGCCACAGGTCTCCTTCCGGGAGTCGGTCTCCGCTCCGGTCGAGCACCACGAAGAGTTCGAACGCGAGATCGGCGGCCGTGCCCACTACGCGGCCTTGAGCCTGCGCGTCTCGCCACGCAGCCGGGGCGGCGAGTGCACCTTCGATCCCGGGCCGGTCCCGGCTGCCGCGGGCCTTCCGGAGGCGCTGTGCGCGGCGATCTCACGCGGCATCGAGGCAGGCTTCTCATCCGGCCCGGGGTTCGGGTACCCCCTGGTCGATGTCGCCGTCGAGCTGGCCGACTGTGCGTACGACCAGGACCGCGCCAGCGAGTTCGCATTCGAGGCCGCGGCGGCGAGCGGCTTCGTGAGCTGCTGCCGGAAGGCGGCGCCGATCCTGTTGGAGCCTGTGATGAGCGTGGACGTCACCACCCCGAAGGAGTTCGTCGGCGAGGTGCTCGGCGGTCTGCAGATGCGCGGCGGGGCCATCGACACGGTGGAGTCCGGCCACGCCGCGGAACGGGTCAGCGCCAAGGTACCGCTGGGGGCCATGTTCGGGTACACCACCGATCTGCGCAGCGCGACCCAGGGCCGCGCCGCCTACACGATGGCGTTCGCCCACTACGCGCCGGCGCGCGGGAATTGAGGCGTCGCGGGCCCGCCCCTCACCGCGCCGCGCGCACGCCGCTTGACAGCGCAATACCGCCTGCATAGCGTCGCCGTTCAGAGTCCAGCCCGGAGCATCACCGTTATGAGCGTCCCTACAGACCGAATTCGCAATGTCGCCCTGGTAGGCCACAGCGGCACGGGAAAGACCACGCTGATGGAACAGATCCTCGTCCACGGCGGCGTGGTTCCCAAGTTCGACCCCGGAAAGTCCGTCAGCGACTGCACGGAGGAAGAGATCGCCCGCCAGATCTCGATCTACAGCGCCTTCTCCCACATCGACTGGGACGGCCGGAAAGTCAACCTGGTCGACTCGCCGGGTTCCGGCGACTTCATCGGCGAGGTGGTGGCGGCGCTCGGCGCCGCCGAGTGCGCGGTCGTCGTGGTCGGCGCAGACGTCGGCGTGCAGATCGAAACGGCAAAGCTGTGGCGCCGCCTCGAACGGGACGGGACGCCCCGCATCATCTTCGTCAACGGCATGGACAAGGAGCATGCCGACTTCGACGCCGTGCTCGAGAACCTGGGCGAGTCGTTCGGCGGGGTGTTCGCACCGCTGAGCGTCCCGATCGGGGCCGGGAACTCGTTCGAGGGCGTCGTGGACGCCGTCGGCCAGCGCGCGATGTTGCGCTCGGGCGGCGACGCTCCGGTGCCGGACGCGTTGAGCGATGCGGTAGAGGAGCGGCGGCTGGAGCTGATGGAAGCCGCCGCGGAAGGCGACGACGCACTGATGGAGAAGTACCTCGAGGACGAGGTGCTGACCGACGAGGAGATCACCCGGGGCCTGACGGCGGCGGTCGCCGCCGGTCAGGTATTTCCGGTGCTGGCCGGTTCCGCGCTGCACGACGTGGGAATCACGCCGCTGCTGGACGCGATCGTGCGCACGGTGCCGTCACCGGCGGGCGCGACCGTGCAGGCCGACGGCACGGGCGAGGTCACTCCGTGCACGATCGACCCGTCCGGTCCCGCCTCCGCGCTGGTGCTGAAGACCAGCGTCGATCAATACGCCGGCCGCTTGTCGTTCGTGAAGGTCATCACCGGCGGCCTTCGCTCCGATGCCGACCTGATCTGCGCGCGCACCGGCACCAAGATTCGGCTGAACAAGCTGAGCACCCGCCAGGGCGAGAAGCTCGAAGACGTGCAGGAGCTGGCTGCCGGGGACATCGGCGTCCTGAACAAGCTCACCGATGTTGCCACCAGCGACACGCTGCACGCCCCGGAGGCAACCGTCACCTATGTGCCGCCGGACTTCCCGCAACCGGTACACGCGCTCTCACTGCGAACGGCTTCCAAGCAGGACGAAGACAAGCTGTCGGAGATCATCGGCAGGACGGCGGACTCCGATCCGACCTTCCGCGTCCGTTACGACGGCGAGACGCGCGAAACCGTGGTCGCGGCGATGGGGGAGTTGCACCTGGCCGTGGTCCTGGGGCGGATCCGCGACAGCCACAAGATCGAGGTGGAGACCGAACTGCCTCGCGTCGCGTACCGGGAGACGATCAACCGGCCGGCCGATGCCGATTACCAGCACAAGAAACAGACTGGCGGACACGGGCAATACGCCAAGGTTTCTCTGGAGATCAAGCCGCTGCCACGAGGTGAGAAGTTCCGTTTCGAGAACGGCATCGTGGGTGGTGCCATCTCGCGGGGCTACATCCCGGGGGTTGAAAAGGGCGTCCTCGAGGCGCTGGAGTCCGGCGTCCTTGCCGGCTACCCGGTCGTGGACGTGGAGGCGAAGGTGGTGGACGGCAGGGAGCACTCGGTCGATTCCTCCGAGCTGGCCTTCAAGCTTGCCGCCCGGGAAGCGACCAAGGCGGCCCTGGCACAGGCCAAGCCCGTGCTGCTGGAGCCGGTTGTCGAGCTGGTCGTGTTGAGCGACGATCAGTACCTGGGTGACATTCTCTCCGACCTGAGCTCACGGCGTGGACGGGTGCTGGGACAGGAGCCGACAGGGTCCCTGCAGGAGACCCGTGCGCAGGTCCCGCAGTCGGAGATGCTGCGCTACTCCATCGACCTCAAGTCGATGACCTCCGGCACCGCGTCCTTCGAGATGACCTTCAGCCACTACTCGCCGATCTCCGGCAAGGTGGCCGAGGACGTGATCGCCCGCGCCAAGCAGGCGGACGGAGACTGATACAGTCAGGGCAGCGGAAGGGAGCCCGACGACGGAAGGGAGCCCGACGACTTGACCCGTTGGGCCGACGCCTCTTCAGTGGACGTCCGTTACCGGTACCGCTTACAGGAATAGTGCCGCCTACAGGAAGTCCCGCTTACAGGAACAGCACGCTTGCCAGCAGGAAGTGGATGACGCCGACGGCGATGCCGCCAAGGCCCAGCGGAGTCCGGTACGGCTTCAGCGTTTCGTCGATCCTGGCGATGCCGGTGGCGCCCGAGTCCGACGCCCCCGAATCCGACGACCCGGTGGCGTCACCGTCGCCCGGTTCGTCGCCGGCAACCTGCTCGACACCGCCTCCGGGCAACCGCCGTTCCTGGTAGCGATCGATCATGAGCATGGCTCCCAGCAGCATGCCGGCAATCGACGGCAGGAAGTCGCCGACGATGATCACCTCACCCGGGGCGCGCCAGAAGAGCTTCACGAACCCTATCACCAGGGCGATGGCGCCCAGAGTGCCCTTGGCGCGGCTGCTTGCCGCGAAGCGCCGCAAAGGCTCCAGAACGGGTATCCGCTCGACCAGATAATCGGCCGCCAGCGTCGCGCCGGCGGCGATGGTGCTCAACACCGACAACAGGTAGATATGCACCCCGACAGGGTAAGCGCCCGGTAAGCGTCAGGTCAACAACGAAACGCTGCTTCTACCTGATGGCGACGTGCGGCCTGCGCTATCCGAGATCGTCACGGCCGGCTACCACGCGCGACACCGACGCCGGCAGGTCCTCCGCCAGAAACCAGCCCCGCTCGCGGTACAGGTGTCGAGCCGCCGCGGCGTGGATCAGCACTCCTGCGCAGGCTGCCTGGTAGGGGCCAATCCGGCCGCCGGCAAGCAGCGCGCCGATGACGCCGGCCAGCACATCTCCGGAACCGCCGGTCGCCAGCCACGGCTGCATGCCGTCCACGACGCTCAGAGGCGGCTCTGCGCCAACGCCCGCCGCGTCGCCGCCGTCCGGAGCGGCGATGTAGGTCACGTGCCCTTTCAGCACGACGACCGCGCCGAACCGCGCAGCCACGTCGGCAGCGGCCGCGGCGGGATCTGCCAGCGCCTCGGCGACGGTGGCGCCGAGCAGCCGGGCCAGCTCGCCCGGATGGGGCGTCAACACCCAGCGGCCGGAAAGTCGCCCCGGCCCGCCGGCACGCGCGAGCAGCGTGGTCGCGTCGGCATCCAGCACGCCGCGGCACGGCATGACGAGCAACCGCTGCAGCCACTCCGAACGGGCCGGCCCGGTCCCCCACCCGGGACCGACCACCAGGCTGTCGAAACGCCGGGCGAGCTCGCCTGGTTCCGCCGCTTCCGACCAGGGAACGACCATCACCGAGGTAAGCGCGCCGGCCTGGACCGGGTAGGTGTCGGCATCGGCGTGCAGCGTCACCAGGCCCGCGCGGCTGCAGGCAGCGGCGGTCGCGGCCAGGCGCGCGGCGCCCGCCGTCCCGGCGGAGCCGGCAAGGACCGCCACGTGCCCGCGTGTCCCCTTGTGCGCGTCCGCCGGCACGGACGGCAGCATGACCGCCAGCGCCGCGGGGCCGAGCAGCCGGGCGTTCCCGGCGGCCGGATCGGTGAGCGCGGCGGGAAACCCGATCGGCACGACGATGATGCTCCCGCATGCGGGCCGGGCGGCCGGCAGGTAGAGCGCCCTCTTCGGAAGCTCAAGCGCGAGCGTCCAGTCGGCGTGGACGGCGGGCATGTCGGCCGTGAACCGGTCCCCCACTCCGCTCGGCGCATCGAGGGCGATGACTCGCGCCGCGCTGCCGTTGATCCGTTCGGCCAGCGCCGCCGCCGGCCCGCGCAGCGCGCCGCGCTGTCCCGTGCCGGCCATTCCGTCGATCACCCATCCGCAGGAGAGCGTTGCCTCCGCCGCGTCGAGCACGGTGATGCCAAGCGCCCGGCAGATGGCGAGGTTGGCCGCACATTGGCTTCCATCCGCGGGTTCGCCGTGGCTGAGAAGCACCGTGATGTGCCGCGCGCCGATGGCGTGAAGCTGGCGGGCGACGACCAGCGCGTCCCCCCCATTGTTGCCGCGCCCCGATACGATCGCGACCGGTTCCTCGGGAACGGGCCGGCGCCAGATACGCCGTTGCATCGCCTCCAGCGCCTTGAGCCCGGCGTTTTCCATCAGGATCGGCGACGGGATCCGGAAGCGCTCGGATGCCTCGCGGTCGATCGCCGACATCTGCGCCGAGTCGACCAGGCGGTACATGCCCGGTTCGTCCGCCGGGCGCAGCGCGCCCGCGTCAGCGGCCGTCAGCGCCGCTGCATCAGGAGGTCGGTTCTCCACCAGAAGAAATCCACTCGTTCCGGCCCGATCCGGGCACCGTACAGTACGCCATCTGTCGCCACCTGCAGTTCCGAGAACTGCAGGGCCGGATCTTGCAGGGATAGCTCGACCTGCGCCAGGGGACGTCCCTCCGCATCGGTGATCGTGAGTGGCACGCGACGGCCCCCCGCGCTGACGGACTCGCCGCCGCCGTGCGAGGCGAAGAACAGCCGCCCGCCGGCGCTGCCGACCAGGCGGAACGGTGCATGCGGTGCGTGCGGCGCCGCGAACGCCCGCTCCGGGTCCTCGTCACCGGTCACCCGCCAGATGTCGGCCTGCCCGCCAGGCAGCGTGACCGTCTCGACCAGCAGATGCGGCAGCCCGCGTCCGTCGGCCAGCACGGACTCGATCTCCACGGTGGGCGGGACATCGTCCGCGCTGCTCAGGTCACGGACCGAGAGCCGGCGTCGGAACCGCAACATCCCCTGCGAATCGAACCAGAACGCCTGCCACGAGTCGGCATCTCGCGTGACGACGAACGGCTCGTCGCGCTCGGTCACCAGCAGGCGGTGCACCCGGCCGAACGGACTGCCGCCTACTCCCTCCCGACCCAGGTAGCCCAGGTCGGCGCCCGTTCGGTCGAACCGGCGCACAACGTGGCTGCGCGTGATTCCGTCCTCCGTCTGCCAGTCGCCGGACGCGAGGCGCTCCTGGACGTATATCGTCCCCTGCGAATCGACCGCGACCCGCCCCAACGGACCCAGTGGCAGGCTGCGCGCGAGCCGGGTGGTGACGGTGTCCGTTCCCGCCTCGGCGAGCCCCACCGGCATCGGGTTCAAGCGCGGGTCGTACAGCAGCAACAGCAGGTCTCCGAACGAGGAGAACCGCATCACCTTGCGTACCGGCGCGTTGACCACGTGGAACAGACCACCGTGCAGAGAGAGCCAGACGCCCGCCTGTTCGTAGCCGGGCGAAATGTGGACCTGGTCTTCCAGCGGTCCCACCGACAGGCTGAACAGCTCCTGGCGCGTCACCGGCGCTGTCCGTTCGGCACATCCTGCCGCCGACAGCGCCACGGCCAGCGCCGCAACCAGCAGACGTGCCGCACGACCGATTCCACCCGCGCGCCCGTCCGGCTCCTTGACCGTGGCTTCCAGCCGTCGATACACTCGTAATATGCGGGGTTTCCTGTCCCGCGTACTCGGCTCAAAGTCCAACCGTGATCTGAAGGCCCTGGTTCCGCTCGTGAACCGGATCAACGAGCTGGAGTCGCGGATGGTCGCGCTTTCCGAAACCGACTTTCCGGCGTGGACGGACAAGCTGAGGAAGCGGCTCCAGTCCGGCGAAGCGCGCGACCAGATCCTGCCGGAGGCGTTCGCCCTGGCGCGGGAGGCCGCGCGCAGGCAACTCGGCGAGCGCATCTTCGACGTCCAGCTCATGGGCGGCATCATCCTGGACCGCGGCGCGATCGTCGAGATGAAGACCGGTGAGGGAAAGACCCTGGCAAGCGTCCCCGCAGCCTATCTCAACGCGCTGTCCGGCGACGGCGTGCACGTCGTCACGGTCAACGACTACCTGGCCGAACGCGACGCCGAGTGGATGGGCCGCGTGCATCGCTTCCTGGGCCTGAGCGTGGGGGTGGTCCTGTCGCGCATGGAAATGCGCGACCGCACGGAAGCCTACGCGTGCGACATCACCTACGGCACCAACAACGAGTTGGGATTCGACTATCTGCGCGACAACATGCGCTGGGACTCCGAAGCTCGTGTGCAGCGCGGTCACCGGTACTGCATCGTGGACGAGATCGACTCGATCCTGATCGACGAGGCGCGCACGCCGCTGATCATCTCCGGGGCGGCCGAAGACGACACCGAGCGTTTCGCGCAGGTCGACCGGCTGGTCGGCGCGTTCCGGGAGTGTGCGAAGGATCCCGAGACCGACGACTACCCCGAGGAGCCGATCGGCCACTACAAGCTGGACGAGAAGGGCAAGCGCATATCGTTCACCGACGAAGGGATCGCCGCGGCCGAAGGCCAGCTGCGCGGCAAGCGCCTGATCCGGGGGTCGCTGGTAGACGACGAGAACTTCGAGTACATCCACTACCTGACCCAGGCGCTGCGCGCCCACCGGTTGTTCCAACGGGATGTGGACTACGTGGTCGAGGACGGCACCGTGCAGATCGTCGACGAGTTCACCGGCCGCATTCTGCACGGCCGGCGCTACTCGGACGGATTGCACCAGGCGATCGAGGCGAAGGAGCGGATCCCGATCCTCAAGCGCAACCGGACGCTCGCCTCCATCTCGTTTCAGAACTACTTCAAGCTCTACGACAAGCTGTCCGGCATGACTGGTACGGCCGATACCGAGGCGACCGAGTTCGGCAACATCTACGGTCTGGACGTGGTGGTCATACCCACCAACCGCCCGCTGGTCCGGGCCGACCACGACGACGTGATCTTCCTCAACGAGCAGGACAAGATGGCCGCGATCGGGGACGAGCTGGCCGCCTGTCAGGAGGCGGGGCAGCCGGTGCTGGTCGGCACCGTCTCCATCGAGAAGTCCGAGCAGCTCTCGAATCTGCTGCGCAGTCGCGGGGTCGAGCACGAAGTGCTCAATGCCAAGGCGCACGCGAGGGAGGCGCTGATCATCGCGCAGGCGGGTGCCAAGGGTGCGGTGACGATCGCCACCAACATGGCCGGACGCGGCACCGACATCAAGCTCGGCGGCAACCCGGAATATGCCGCCCGCCGGCGCCATGCCACCGACAACGGCGATGGGACCGGCGACGCAGCCGGTGACCCCGCCGGTGACGAGGAGCGGTTCAGGACCATCTACGAGCGGGAGCTCGATGACTGGCGCCACCGCTACGACACGGTCCGCGGCGCCGGCGGATTGCACGTGCTCGGCACCGAGCGCCACGAGTCGCGCCGCATCGACAACCAGCTCCGCGGCCGCTCCGGGCGTCAGGGCGACCCCGGATCGTCCCGTTTCTATATCTCGCTGGACGACGACCTGATGCGCCTGTTCGGTGAAAACCTGCGGAGCATGATGTCGAAGGTGGGCATGAAGGACGGTGAGCCCCTGGCCCATCCGTGGCTGAACAAGTCGATCGCCCGCGCGCAGAAGCGGGTCGAGGAGCGGAACTTCGAGCTGCGCAAGCACCTGTTGGACTTCGACAACGTGCTCAACGAGCAGCGCAAGTACATCTACGGAAAGCGCGACGAGATCATGGCGGATGACGATCTGCTCGGCCGGGTACGGGAGACCGCCACGGCTGCGGTCGATGAGTTGACCGGCGCCGCCGAGTACTCGGTAGCCGGGACGCTCTCCGCGTTGCGCTCCCGGTTCGGATTCGCCATCCCGGACGGGGAGGCGGCGCTGGCCGATCTGCGCGGCGGCGAGGTGCGCGACCGGGTGGTGGCCGCGATGGGCGCCCATCTTGCCGAGAAGGCGGATCTGGTCGGAACGGCCAACTTCAATCTGTTCATCCGCTACGAGTATCTGCGGCTCATCGACGCCCGGTGGCAGGATCACCTGGAGAATCTCGACGCACTGCGCGACGCGGTGTACCTGCGCACCTACAGCCAGAAGAACCCCTTGCTGGAGTACAAGCTCGAGGGTTTTCAGATCTTCGACGAGATGCTCGCCGGCATCCGCAACACCATTGCGGAGAAGATCTTCCGAGTCACGATCCGGACCGGAAACGGCACGGCGGGCGCCGCACGGCCGGCGCGCAGACCGCAGCCGCAGGGCATGGCGACCATGCATCGCGAGCTGGGACAGTTCGCAGCGATGCGGCCCGGCGACGCGGAGGGCGCCTCGGAGACGCGCGCCCGGCGGGCGCCCAGCCGGCGGGCCGCGCCGGTCGGATCGGCTGCCGCGGTCGCATCTCCGGCCGGCGCAGGGCCGGCACTGCCAGGGCCGTCCGCGCCGCAGGCGGAACGGAAGATCGGACGCAACGAGCCCTGCTACTGCGGCAGCGGCAAGAAGTTCAAGTTCTGCCACGGACGCTGACCGGATTTCGTTCGACCACTCGACGCCCTGCACATTGACGCACATGGACGGCATGCACATTCTGGTAACCAACGACGACGGTCCGGAGTCGCCGTTCGTGGCCCCGCTGATCAGGGCCGCCGCCTCGCTCGGCTCGGTCACGGTGGTCCTGCCCGCCTCGGAGCGCAGTTGGACGGCGAAGGCGATGACCCGCTACGCCGACCTGCCGCTGGTACGCCATGACCACCGGGATCGAGCCGGTCACGCCGTGACCGGTTTCACCCTGGGAGGCACGCCGGCCGACTGTGTCAACGCCGGCTGTCATCTGCTCGGTCCGCGCACGCCCGATCTGGTCCTGTCCGGCGTGAACGCCGGCGAGAACACCGGCGTCTCCTACGCGGCCTCATCCGGCACGATCGGCGCCTGCCTGGAGGCCAACATCGCGTTCATTCCGGCGGTCGCCCTCTCGCAGCAACTCACCCCGGCAGGATTCGGCCGCTGGGCCGCCCGCGCACCGGCGGATCCGGGAACGGAGCTGGGCGACGCCGTCGCGCGGCTCGACCACCTGCTGCCCACGCTGCTGGCCGACCTGCTGGCGCAGGTTCGTCCGCCCGGCGAACGCCGGACCGAACGTCCCGTCACCTGGAGCGTGAACTTTCCGGCGCGGCTGGCCGCCGACTGGCGGCTGGTCCCGTGCGCGCTGGAGCGCGCGCGCTACGGCTCCTGCTTCGAGCGCCACGGAGACGTGCTGCGCCACGTGGGGGCTGCCGCCATCCGCGACCCCGACGAAGGGACCGACATCGACGTGCTCGCCCGAGGATCCGTCAGCCTGACGTGCATCGATCCATGGGCCATGGGCCAAGCGACGCCCCCTGCCTGATCGCTGCCCAAGAGCCGGCGCCAAAGGCGCCGGGGCTACCCGTATCCGGCTCGGAACGCATCGGGAACCGATGCGCTCCGAGCCAAAGGAGGGGCTGGGCCGCGAGCGGCGCCGTTGCACGGCGCCGATCGCGGGGCGCTAAAGGCCGGGCACCTGCGAGGCCGGATTGATCGGCTGCCGCCGGCTCCACAGCTCGAAGTGGAGATGGGGGCCGGTGGACTGGCCGGTCGAACCCACGCGGCCGATCGTGTTGCCGGTGGACACCAGCTCTCCGACGTTGACGTGCACGGAGGACAGGTGCGCGTACAACGACTGGTAGGAACGCGCTCCATGGTCGATCACGACGTATCTCCCCAGGACGCCGTCCCGTGCCACCCGCTCGACGCGCCCGTCCGCGGCCGCCTGCACCGGAGTGCCGTGCGGCGCAGCGATGTCGACGCCGCGGTGCATGCGCCACTTGCCGCTGAAGGGATGTACGCGCATCCCGAACGGGGAGCTCACCCACCCGCCGCGCAACGGGTGGCCGAATCCCAGACCCATCCTCAGCAAGCGCTCGAACCCGGAGTTCTGGGCGCCGGGGAAGAACAACTCACCGCTCACCGACTGGGCGTCGACCACGGGATTGGCGGCCAGCACGTCGCTGCCGGCCAGCCCGTGATCGCCGGCCACGGTCTCCAGATGGTCCCTGCTCTCTACCTTCAGAAAGAGTCCGTCCTGGTTCGGAATCGTGAAGACTTCACCGATGTCGACGTTGTGGACGCCGGAACCCGCGTCGCGGTTGAGGCTGGACAGCGTGTCCAGGGTGAGTCCGAACCGGTCCTTGATTCGCGACATGTTGTCGCCGGGCTGCGCCGCGTAGCGCATGGTGGCGATGGGCAGCGGCCACGCCGCCGAAGCCGCGCCGCCTGCGGGCAGGACGTCCGCCGGTACGACGCGGGGCTGGTGCAGAACCTCGAACCATCGCTCGGGCAGATGCAGGTAGTCGCGTTCGAGGGTGGCGCGCTTGGTCAGGGACAGCCCGACGGACTGCGCGGCGACAAGGATCACCGACAGCATGACGACTCCTGTCAGCAGAATGCGATCAGCGCGGCCCTCCACGAGCGCTCATTGTACTAGTGCAGATAGCGGCTCGGGTCAACAGGCTGGCCGGCCTTGAAGATCGCGAAGTGCAGGTGGCTGCTCGTGCCGTCTCCCGGTGCGCCTATCGTGCCGATAACCTGGCTCTGGGCCACCAGGGCGCCTGCCACCACATGCGCCTGTGACAGACGCGCGTACAGGGTCTGGTAGCCGTCGGCATGCACCAGCACCAGGTACCGTCCGTAGGTGCCGTTGACTCCCACGCGGCCCACCCGCCCCGCCATGGAGGCGGCGACGGGGGTGTCGGCCGCATGCTCGATGTCGATCCCGTCGTGGAAGCGGCGGATGCCCGTGACCGGATCGGGGTGGTGACCGAAGGGTGTGACGACCCGTCCGGGCACGGGTTTGAGGAACAGCCTGCCGAGCACGGCGTTCCGTGCATTCATCGGCAACGAAGCACCCGGAATGAACAGCTTCTGCCCCACGCCGAGCGCGGACGACGGCAGGTCGTTCCACTCCATCAACTCCGTCAGGCGCACACCGTGCCGGGCGGCGATTTCGCTGAGCGTGTCACCCGATCGCACCGAATAGGAGAGCCCTGACGCGTTCGGTATCGTCAGTTCCACGCCCTCCTGCAGTTCACTCGCGTCGCGGATGGCGTTGAAGCTGATCAGGGTGTCGAGGTCGATGCCGAAGCGGTGCGCGATCTCCGAGAGTGAATCGTCCGCCCGGACCAGATACGAGCGCAGCGACAGGTCGGGAACCCCATCCCGCGCGGCCTCCGCCGAGCTCGAGTCAGCCGGCGCCACGTCACGGTGAATGAGACTGTCGGCAGGACCGGGCACCGTCGGCGGGCCCTGCGGCCGGGCGGCGGCGATCACCAGACCGGCGGGTATCACCGCTGCGGCGGCGGCCACCGCCACGCTCACGATCACGCGGAACCTGCCGCGCAGGCGGCTCTGCAACCGGTCGAACAGCCCGCGCCGCCACAGGGACCGCAGCGATGCGGCGCGCGCGCGGTCGGCTGCTTCCGACACGCCGGCCGGGACGACCGTCAACTGCGCGGCCCGGCGGGGGCTGAAGTCGAACGGTTCATCGAACCGCGAATGGCGCGGACGGAGGCTGGCGGCGCTCTGCCTCTTCAACTCGCGGACGAACGCGGCACGAGCGCGATCGGGTGCGGCGACTCTTTGCGCGTGGAGTGCACGTACCATCGTCCTCTGTATCGACACATCCCGCGCCACCTATTACATTTTCCGGGGACCCGCACGGCACCGATGTTGGAAGCGCGCGAACGCTACCGCATGTGGACGGTGATCATGGGCATGGGCGTTCTTGCCGTGGCGATCGCGGCTCGGTTCGTCTGGCTGATGGTCGTCCAGCCGTTGCCGGATCCGCGCGCCGCCGTGCAGGTTTCCGATGTCGAACGCGGGCCGATATTGGACCGCAACGGGCGGCTGCTGGCGATCGCAACGCGGTTCGACTCGGTTTCGGTCTGGACCCCGGACGTAACCGACCCCGCGGCAGCCGCAGCCACGCTGAGCGAAGTGCTGGACCTCGACCGGTCGCGGCTGGAACAGCGGCTCCGGGGCCGGCCCCACTTCGCGTATCTCAAGCGCAAGATCACGCCGACCGAGTCGGCGCAACTGCGCGCGCATCTGCAGGCCGGCGAACTGCGCGGCGTGTCGCTGCAAACCGAGTTCGGGCGCACCTACCCCGAGCAGGAACTTGCCAGCCATGTACTCGGCTTCGTGGGTGTCGACGACGTCGGACTTGACGGGATCGAGAACACCTTCGATCACGTGCTGTCGCCGGCCGTCGTCCAGCCAGGAGAGCAACTCGTGCGCGGCCACCAGGTGGTGCTCACCATCGACGTGAACGTGCAGTACGCGATGGAGCAGATCGCGGTTCGTGCGCGCACCGAGCACCGGGCCCGGTGGGTAACGATCCTGGTCATGGTGCCGCAGACCGGAGAGCTGCTGGCCTATGCCGCATCGCCGCGCTACGACCCGAACTCGATCGACACGAGCTCGGCGCAGACCCGCATCAACCGTCCCGTCGCGGTCGCGTACGAACCCGGGTCCGTGTTCAAAGTGTTCTCCATCGCGTCCTTGCTGGAGAGCGGTGCGGTAACGCCGACCGATACCTTCTATTGCGGCGGCTACTACACACGCCACACTCCGGGCGGCGGCACCATCCGGATCGCGGACCTGAAGAAACACGGCACGATCACTACCGCGGACATCATCAGGTATTCGTGCAACGCGGGTGCCGGCTACGCCTCCGACCGGATCGACGACGGGAGCTTCCATGCCGCGCTCAGCGCATTCGGATTCGGCTCCGCGGTCGACCTTCCCTTCTCCGGTGAGACCGCCGGTATCTTCCACGACGTCGAGCGGTGGTCGCTGCGCTCCAAGCCGACCGTGACGATGGGTCAGGAAGTGGCGGTGTCGGCGGTCCAGATCATGCGCGCCGCCAGCGCCATCGCCAACGACGGAGTGATGATGCGGCCGCGGATCGTGCGGCGGGTGGTCGGCGCCGACGGCACCACCGTCAAGGACTTTCCGCCCGAACCGGTGCGCCGGGTCGTGAGACCCGCGGTCGCCCGCACCATGCTTGCCATGATGGAAGGCGCGACCGAGCCCGGGGGCACGGCCGTGCTGGCCCGCGTTCCCGGCCTTCGGGTCTCCGGCAAGACCGGCACCGCGGAGATACTGGACGAGAGCACGGGCTCCTATTCCGAAGACGCGGTGATCGCGTCGTTCCTGGCCATTGCGCCGACCGAGAGCCCGCAGGTGATCTTCTACGTCGCCATTCACAATCCGCGAGGACCTTCCCGATACGGCGGCCTGATCGCGGCTCCGCTGTTCGCGGAAGCCGCCGCATTCCTCGTGCCGTACCTGTCGCTGTCGAGCGCCGAATCACCGCGCGTGCGGTACCAGGGTGCCATCACGCGGCAAGCGCCAGCCGCTCCGGTGATACGGGAAGCGGCGATCGGCGACTATCGGGGGCTCCCGAAGCGCAGCCTGCTGCCCCTGCTGAACGACAGCCGGTTGCGCGTGCAACTGATCGGCAACGGCTTCGTGCACGGGCAGAGTCCGCCGCCGGGAACACCGATCAGCGATGGTCTGGAGGTGCGCCTCACCTTGCGGTGAGGGCTTGGCGCCTTCCGGCCTCAGATGCCGCGCTTGACGTTCGTGAGCTTGGTCCGCAGGCGCAATCGGGCCTTGGTGTGAAGCTGCGACACGCGTGACTCGGTCACCTCCAGCACCTGCCCGATCTCCTTGAGCGTCAACTCCTCGTAGTAGTACAGCGCAAGGACCTGCTGCTCGTTCTCCGGCAACTCCCTGATCGCCTCCACGATCACCCGTCTCATCTCTTCCTTCTCGGCGATGGTCGCGGGTCCGGACTCCGTCGGCGACTCGATGTTGTCCTCGATCGACACGCGATCCTCGTCCTCACCGCCGTGCCAGACGTCGTTCAGCGATACGACCGCGGTGCCGGCGATCCGCACCAGAACCCGCTGGAATTCCTGAACGCTGACACCCATGCCTCCTGCGATCTCCTCGTCGGTCGCCGCCCGTCCCAGGCCGGCCTCCAGTTCGCGGACCGTGTCCTCCACTTCCCGCGCCTTCTGACGCACCGATCGCGGCACCCAGTCGATCGCACGCAACTCGTCGAAGATCGCGCCGCGAATACGGGTCACCGCGTACGTCTTGAACTTGACGTGCTTGGTGGGATCGAACTTGCTGATGGCGTCGAACAACCCGAACATCCCGCACTGCACCAGGTCGTCGAAATCGACAGCGCTCGGCATGCCGATCGCGACCCGTCCCGCCACGTACTTCACCAGCGGCGCGTACTGATGCACGAAGTACTCCCGGATGGACGGGTCCCGCTGCTTTCGATAGCGGTTCCACAGGTCGTTCTCCGGCATCTCCTGCCAGCGCGGATTCGCCTTGATCACGAGCGCTCCACTCCGCGCGGGCCGCCGCCGAGCTTCGCTGCCGTCGTCATCGGTCTCCCAAGCCATTGAGCCTGTCGCCATGTTAGCATGTATACATCAGGGCACGCCACACCGCCAAGCGGTGCATCTGCGCCTCGATCCGCCGGCGCGCTGCCGTACCGGAGCGACGCGGCAGCACGCGGGGCGCGCGCAGTCGGGCAGAGAACAGCAGGCAGAGTGCGGCCCGGAGTGCGGACGCCGCCGCGGACCGCGGTCGATCGTCATTCAGTGTCGTCGCGCTCGGTTCGTGCGGCGCGTGCCGCCTTCCCCATCGTCCCCTCCCAGTGACGCCGAAACGAGTCCCGACCCTAAACCCGGGACGGGTGGGCCGTCAACGTGCGCCAGGTGGAATGGGAGGCCTGCTACAGGATGAAGCGCGTCAGGTCACGATCCTCGATGATGCCGGCCAGCCGTTCGTCCACGTACTGGTCGGTCACCGTAATCTTCTGCCCCTTTGCGTCGGGTGCGTGGAACGACACCTCCTCGAGGATGTGTTCCAGAATCGTGTGCAGCCTGCGCGCTCCGATATTCTCGGTGCTGGAGTTCACTTCGTTCGCGACTTCGGAGATGCGCACGATCGCTTCCGGGGTGAATTCGAGTTCCACTCCCTCGGTCCCGAGCAACGCCGTGTACTGCTTGATCAGGGCGTTCTCCGGCTGCGTGAGGATCCGTTCGAAGTCCTCACGGGACAGCTGCTGCAACTCGACGCGAATCGGGAAACGGCCCTGGAGCTCCGGGATCAGATCCGATGGCTTGGACATGTGAAACGCGCCGGCGGCGATGAACAGCACGTGCGTGGTGTCAACCACGCCGTGTCGCGTATTGACCTTGCTGCCCTCGACGATCGGAAGGATGTCGCGCTGCACGCCCTCCCTCGAGACGTCCACGCCGTTGCGGCCCTCGCGCGACGCGATCTTGTCCAGCTCGTCCAGGAAGATGATCCCCATCTCCTGTACGCGTTCGACCGCCAACTCCGAAACCCGGTCCATGTCCACCAGCCGGTCGATCTCCTCGTTCAACAGCATCTGCCGCGCTCGCTTGATCGACGCTTTCTTCTTCTTGGTGGCCTTGCCGCCCAACAGGTTGGAGAAGTTGCTGAAGTTGAGATCCATCTCCTCGACCCCCTGCCCGGACAGGATGGACACGTTGGGCATCTGCTGGGCGCTGACGGTGACCTCCACCGGCCGATCGTCCAGGTCGCCCGCCCGCAGTTTCTCACGAAGCTTGTCCGCGGTGCTGTTCCCGGCTTCGGGCTTGGCCGCGTCGACGGCGGGAGTGGCGGCCGCTGGCCCCGGCCCGCCCCCTGGCCCCGGCCCGCCCCCTGGCCCCGGCAGCAGCAGCTCCAGCAGGTGGTCCTCGACCCGGCGTTCCGCCTCTTCCTGGACGCCTGCCTGCTGTTCCGCCTTGACCATTGCCACCGCCACGGAGGTCAGGTCGCGGATCATGGACTCCACGTCGCGGCCGACATAGCCGACTTCCGTGTACTTGGTGGCTTCCACTTTCAGAAACGGCGCGCCGGTCAGCTTGGCCAGCCGTCGTGCGATCTCGGTCTTGCCGACGCCGGTCGGCCCGATCATGACGATGTTCTTGGGGGAAACCTCGTCGCGCAACTCGCTCGGCAGCCTGCGCCTGCGCATCCGGTTGCGCAGCGCGATGGCGACCGCCCGCTTGGCCCTGTGCTGACCGATGATATAGCGATCGAGCTGCTCGACGATCTGCGCCGGCGTCATCTGGTCCAGGTCAACGGTCATCGACCCTCTCCTTGGGCGAATCGGCCCTGTGCGAATCGGCCTTGGGCGAAACTTCCTCGATGACGATCCGATCGTTCGTATACACGCAGATGTCGGCGGCGATCGCCATCGCGCGCTGGGCTATCTCTCGAGCCGGGAGATCCGAGGCGTCCAGGTAGGCACGCGCCGCAGCGGCGGCGTATGCACCGCCCGAACCGATCCCCACAACAGGGTGATCCGGCTCCAGCACGTCGCCGTTGCCGGTGATCAGAAACGTGGCGTGCGCGTCCCCCGCGACCAGCAACGCCTCCAACCGCCGCAGAACCCGATCGGAGCGCCACTCCTTTGCCAGCTCCACCGACGCACGCATCAAGTCCCCGCCGAACTCCTTCACCTTCGCCTCGAAGCGTTCGAACAGCGTGAAGGCGTCCGCCGTGCCGCCGGCGAAGCCGACCGCGATCCTGCCGCCCATCAGCGTTCGCACCTTGCGCGCGGTGCTCTTCACCACGGTCGCCTCCAGGGACACCTGACCGTCGGCCGCCAGTGCCAGCGTGCCGTCGCGGCGGACGGCGACCACGGTGGTGGCGTGCGCCCACCCGTCGCGTGCGGTCACGTCGCGGTTCCCGGGCGGGCCCGCCGGGCGTGGGGGTGGGCGACGGCATAGACGTCACGGAGCCGGTCCACGCTGGTGTGGGTATAGACCTGGGTGGTGGACAGGCTGGCGTGGCCAAGCAGCTCCTGCACCGTGCGGATGTCGGCGCCGCCGTTGAGCAGGTGCGTCGCGAAGCTGTGCCGGAAGGTGTGCGGCGAAACCGGCTTGCCGACCTGGTGGCGGTAGCGGCTTACCGCAAGGCGCATGCCGCGGTCGCTGAGGGCGCCGCCCCGCCGGTTGAGAAAGACCGCGGGCACCGACCGCGACTCGGGGTTCGCGGCGAACCGGTCGCGCAGGTATGTTCGCAGCGAGCGGGCCGCCGACTCCGTCAGGTAGACCATCCGCTGCTTGCCGCCCTTGCCGGTCACCCGGGCGGTACGCGCTTCGAGCTGAACGTCCTCGAGCCGCAGTGCCGCTGCCTCCGCGACGCGGCAACCGGTCGCGTACAGGAACTCCAGCAGCGCCGCGTCCCGCACGGCCGTCAGGCCGTCTCCCGTCCCCGGCGACTCGGCCGCGGAGTCCAACACGGCCGCGGAGTCCAACATGGCGGCGGCCTCGTCCTCGAACAGGAAGACGGGCAACCGCGAATCGGCGCGCAGGCCGCGCAGACCCGCGGTGGGATCCGGAGTGTCGGCGTCATAACGCCGCAGGAATCGATAGAAGGAGCGGATTGCACTCATCGCCCGATTCACCGACCGTGGGCCCAAGCCCTCCTGCGCAAGCGTGGCGAGATAACGGCGTACGGCAGCGGGCTGGACCGAACGGGGATCCTCGGTGCCGGTAGAGCGCAGAAAACGCTCCACCTCCCGCCGATACGCAGCGACGGTAGCGGGGGAACTGTGCCGGACGGCGTTGAGATAGGCGACGAAGGTGTCAACCATCATCACCCCCGTAGCAGGACGACGCGCCGGTCAGCTCTGCCTGCAGCGACCGCGAAAGCCTCTTGCCCACGCCGGCATCACCCCTGACCGGGCCCGGAACCCCTGCACGCGCGCCGGCGGCGGTTTCGATGACGCGAGCGCCGTCGGCCGCCAGTGCGTCGCTGCCGGCTGAACACTGCGCGTCACCCAGGCCGGCGGCATGCACCACCACCTCCCGGCCCTGATCGAGAGCATGGTCGGCCGTGATCAGCGCTCCGGATCCCTCCGGCGCCTGGATCACGACGAGCGTGGTCGACAGGCCGCTGATGATCCGGTTCCGGCTCGGGAAATGATGCCGGCGCGGCTGCGTGCCCAGCGGGTACTCGGAGAGGAGAAGGCCGTCGGCGGCGATCAGGGAACGCGCCACCGATGCGCTCGAAGCCGGGTAGATCGTGTCGACGCCGGTTCCCAGGACGGCCACCGTGCGGCCGCCAGCGGCCACGCAACCCCGGTGAGCCTCCGTGTCGACGCCGCGCGCAAGCCCCGACACTACGGTCGCGCCCCGCCGTGCCGCCTGGAATCCGACCTCGAACGCCGCGCGCCGGCCCGCCCCCGACGGGCGACGGGTGCCGACGACCGACAGGTGATCGGCGGACGCGAGAAGCTCAGGGTGATGGCCACGGTAGTACAGCAGGAACGGCGGATCGTGGATCGCCGTCAGCAGCGGCGGATACCGCCTGCTGCCGTACAACATGCAGCCTCCGCCAAGCTGCGTCAAGCGCGATCGCTCCCGCGCCGCGGCCTCCACGAGCCTGCCGGGCTCCTCCGGGACGGCGCGCAGGCGGCGCGCCGACACCTCCCGCACCATGCGGGGAGTGAGTCGCGAGACGGCACTCACGTCCGGGGCGCGATCGAGCAGGCGCAGCTTCTCCATCGCGTTCAGGCAGCCGATGCGATCGATCGCCAGGGCGGCGACGAGAAGATCGCCGGCCGCTTCCCGACAGCGTCCATCAGCCCGCATAACCCGTTCTCCGTCCTGCAACGCGCTTGCGTCCTCCGACCATACAAACGGCAGCACGTCCGCGGTGCTTTAGGTTCCGGCGCTCCCTCGCGGATGGTGACGGCGGTGCGCGTCGCGCAAATCGGTGGCGTCCAGGTGGGTGTAGATCTGGGTGGTTGTGATATCCGCGTGACCGAGCAGTTCCTGCACGGAACGAAGATCGGCGCCTCCCCCCAGCAGGTGGGTGGCAAACGAGTGGCGCAGTGCGTGCAGCTTGCCGCCGACCCCCGCCCTCACGGCGGCCTCCTGGAACCGCTTCCACATGCCGGCGCGTGTGAGCCGGCGGCCCGAGCGGTTGAGGAACAGAGCCGCCTCTCCCGCATGCGCGGCCAGCACCGGCCGGCCGTCTTGCAGATAGCGCTGGATCCAGTCGAGCGCCTCGCCCATCAGCGGCACCAGGCGCTGACGTCCGCCCTTGCCGGATACCGTGACGAAGCCCTGGTCCTGATGCAGGGAGGTCACCTGCAGCGCCACCGCCTCGCTGACCCGCAGCCCACAGGAATAGATCATCTCGAACAGCGCCCGGTCGCGCAGCCCGGACGGCGTGCTCGTGTCCACGGCTGCCAGCACGCGATCCACGTCGGAGGGGCTGAGGACGGCAGGCAGCTTGCGCGTCGGCCGCGGCGGATCGATCAACGCGGCCGGATTCGCCGCTGCTCTTCCTTCCGCCTGCAGGAATCGATACAGCGCTCGCAGCGCGCTGACCGACTTGGCCGCGGTGCGAGCGTCGATCCCGCCCCGCTGGCGCTCGATCAGGTAGTCGATGATGTCGGCGGCGCGGGCGTTCGCGATCGCGATGCCGCGCTCGACGCAGAAGCATTCGAACGTCCGGCACTCCTGCCGGTACGTGGCCACGCTCGTCGCGGCCAGCGCGAGCTCGGCGCTCAGATGCGCGCCGAAGTCAGCGTCGAGCTCGCTCAGGGTTCGGTCTGCCGGGACTCGAGGTGGGCAGCGCGCTGCTGTTCCCGCAGCACCGCCGGGACGTTCAGATCGTCGTCCGCGCGCCCCCGGTGCGCCCCGCCGTTGCGACTTCCCCGGCCGCCGTTCAGGCTCATCCACTCCTCGTAGGAGAACACGTCGACCTCGTCGTCGGATGCCTCCTCCGGCTCGGCCTGCTCGGCTTCCCGGTTGAAGCCCGTGGCGATCACGGTCACGCGCAACTCGTCGTTGAGGTCCGGATTGGTCGCCATCCCCGCGATCACCAGCGCTTCGTCGGAGGCGGCGGTGATGATCTTGAGCACGTCCTCGTACTCGGTGAGACACAGATCCTCGCCCCCGGTCACGTTGACCAGGATCCCCTGCGCCCCGTCGATGCGGGCATGCTCCAGGAGCGGGTTGTTGATGGCGTTGGTCGCCGCGTCCACGGCGCGATTCTCCCCCGTTCCCACGCCGACGCCCATCAACGCATCGCCCTTTTCCTTCATCACGGTGCGCACGTCGGCGAAGTCGATGTTGATTTCGCCCGGCTCGGTTATGAGGTCGGAAATGCCCTGCACCCCCTGGCGCAGCACGTCGTCGGCGAGATAGAACGCTTCCTTCATGGAGGTCTTCTTCTCCACGATCCGCAGCAACTGCTGGTTGGGAATGATGATCAGGGTGTCCACTTCCTTGCGGAGGCGCTCGATCCCGTCTTCGGCCAACGCCATCTTTCGCGCGCCTTCGAACTCGAACGGCTTGGTCACGACGCCGACGGTCAGGATGTCGGCCTCCCGAGCCGTGCGTGCGATCACGGGAGCGGCGCCGGTACCGGTGCCGCCGCCCATGCCGGCGGTGATGAACACCATGTTGGCATCGCGGAGCACCTCCTCGAGCCGTTGTTGATCCTCCAACGCCGCCTTCTCGCCGATTTCGGGATCGCCGCCGGCCCCCAGCCCCGCGGTCAGCCGCGAGCCGATCGGCACCTTCAACTCCGATCGGCTCAACTCCAGCGCCTGCAGGTCGGTGTTCACCGCCAGGAAGCGCACATTGCGCAGTCCGGAAGCGATCATGCGGTTGACGGCGTTGCTGCCGCCCCCTCCTACTCCGAGAACCTTGATCTCGGTGAGAGACCGCGGCTCCCCATCATGTATCTCAATCGTCATCGTCCCCTCCTTCGATGACCACAGGTATCATATAGTATTCATATGAATTCGCGAAACCAGCGTTTCATGCGGTCCCAGACGCTGTCGTAGCCGCTTTCACTGGTATCCATGTCGAAGTGTTCCGGGCGCCGCTTGCCGTGGCCGTACATCACCAGGCCGACACCCGTCGCGAACTGCGGGCTGCGGTACTCCTCCACCAGTCCGCCCATGGGCCTCGGATGTCCGATCCGCGCCGGCAGTCCCAACACGTCGGTCGCCAACTCCGCCGCACCGGGCAGCAGCGCGCCGCCGCCGGTCAGCACGACGCCGCCGCTCAGCAGCTTGAGGTACCCGGCACGGTCCAACTGATCCTTCACCATCCCGAACACTTCGGTCATGCGCGGCCGAATGATCTCCGTCAGGCGGCTTCGCTTGATGGGCCGCGGCGGGCGGCCACCCACCCCCGGAATGCTGGCTTCGACCTCGTCGTCGTCCAGATCGTCGGGATGGCAGCTCCCCGCCTCGTGCTTGAGACGCTCGGCCACTTCCATGGGCGTCTTCAGCATGATGGAGATGTCGCTGGTGACCTGGTCGCCGCCGAGCGCGAGAACATTGGTCAGGTAGGGTGCACCGTCCAGATAGGCGAGGGTGTCAGTCGTGCCGCCACCGATGTCGACCAGCAGCACGCCCAACTCCTGCTCGTCCCGGCTCAGCACGGCCGCGGCGGCGGCCAGCGGCTCCAGGACGATGTCGTCGGCCTTGAAGCCGGCGCGGTTGATGCAGCGGATGATGTTCTGTGCCGAGGAAACCGCGCCGGTGATGATGTGGACCTCGGCCTCCAGCCGCACGCCCATCATCCCGATCGGATCCCGTATGCCGTCCTGCTGGTCGACGGTGAACTCCTGCGGGATCACGTGGACGACCTCCCGGTCCATGGGTATGACGATCGCCTTGGCGGCGTCGATCACGCGCTCCACGTCGTCGCGCGTGATTTCCCGGTCCCTGCCCGTGACGGCGACGACCCCTCGCGAGTTGATCCCCTCGATATGGCCGCCGGCGATGCCCGCGAAAGTCCCCGTGACTTCCCGGCCGGACATCATCTCGGCGGCCTCCACGGCGTTCAGGAGCGAGCGCACGGTGGCGTCGATGTTGATGACCACGCCGCGGCGCAGCCCCCGCGACGGGGTGGTGCCGACGCCGATGATCTCGAGCCCGCCCTCGTGCCCGATCTGCGCGATGATCGCGCACACCTTGCTGGTGCCGATGTCCAACCCGACGATCACGTCTTCCCGTGCCACGCTACCCCCTCACCTCAGGCATCCGTCGACCGCGCGTACGGAGCAGCTACCTGCGACCGTGACGCTGGCGGCTCGACGTAGACCGCCTCTCCGCCACGAAAGTCGATCTCCCGGGGAAGGGGCGACGCGCCGTCGGCGTCCAGCACGTCGAGCGCCACGAGCGCATGCCTGATCACCTCGATGTCCAGGCGCGGGCCCAGCCGCACCGAGACCGGGTAGATGCTGGGATAGAACGACAGGTCGAGCGCACCCGTGTCGGTGGTGGTCACCACCACTTCCGAGATCAGGCCGTACAGCCGTGAGTCGCCATCCCTGACGGCGGCCAAAGCGGAGACGGCCGGCAGCAGCTCGTCCGGCAGCGTGACTCCTGGGCGTGGCGGCTGGACGAAGCGAAGCCCGGACACGATCGGCAACTCCGGCGCCGTGCCGGGATCGACCTCCATGATGACCCCGCTGGCGTCGAACACCACCGGCACGCTGCGGCCCTCGATCGTCGCCAGCGACATCGCCAGCGGCTGGCGCCGGGTCACGGTGATCTCCAGCGTGCCCGGGATGCGGGTTCGCACCGATGCCGATCGGACCATCGGGTGGGCGGCGATCCGCTCGGCGATGGCCTGGGTGTCGACATCGAAGACGTGATCGTCACCGTCGAGCCCCGCGATGCGCTTCAATTCCACGGTCGAAACCGGGAACTCGCCGTAGACGACGATCTTTCTGATCAGGAGCTGCGGGGCGATGAGGCTGCTGAACAGGAACTGGGTCAGCAGTCCCACCACCACCACGCCGCCGATCAGCAGCACGGCCAGCGCGGCCCTACGCACCGCGCGCTCCCACGGGTCGCGCCCGGCCGGACAGTCCGGCGCCGGACGCCAGTGATGCGCCCCCTGCCGCGCGCCGGCTGATGCCGCAGAGCACGCCTGCCATCACCAGGGTCATCACCATCGCGGATCCTCCGTGAGAGAACAGCGGCAGCGGGATCCCGGTTGCCGGCAGCAGGCCGGCGACCACGGCGATGTTGGCGAATGCCTGCACGGTCACGGACGTGGTGATCCCGCACGCCAGGTAGGCGTCGAAGCGATCCTGAGCCATGCCGGCGATCTGATAGCCGCGGGAGGCGAACGCCACGAACAGGGCCAGCACGATCGCGACGCCGATCAGTCCGGTCTCCTCGCCCACGACCGCAAACACGAAGTCGGAGTGAATCTCCGGAACATCGCCGAGCTTGCGGACGCCCTGGCCGAGCCCGAGCCCGGTCAACCCCCCGGACGTGAGCGCCTGGCGTGCCGCCAGCACCTGGTAGCCGAATCCCGTCGGATCCGCCTCCGGATTGAAGAACGCGATGACCCGCTCGACGCGATGGACGCGCGTGAAGATCATCATCGCCGCGAGCGGTGCACCCACCAGCGCGAGGGCGACGAAGTACCGGAACTGCACCCGACCGATGAAGAAGATGATGCCGGTGACCAGTATCAGCAGCGCCGCGGTGGAGAAGTCGTTCTGCAGGTAGATCAGCGCCGCGAAGACGCACACCACGATGACCGGCGGCAGCAGCGTATTGACGGCGTCGGTTCTGGCGTCGTACTTGCGTGACAGCATCGATGCCAGGTACAGCACCAGCGTGAACTTGACGAGCTCCGACGGTTCGTAGGAGATGCCGGCCACCACCAGCCAGCGCCGCGCCCCCTGTATCGGTTCGCTGATGCCGGGGATCAGCGTCAGCGCCATCAGTACGCCCGACAGCGCGAGCAGCGGGATCGACAGGCGCCCCAGGACCCTTGCGTCCACCCGGGAGACCACGACCGCCGCGATCGTCCCGATCAGGATGAACAGCGCCTGGCGCCTGACGAAGTACAGCGAGTCGCCGAACACGTGCTGCGCGCGGTAGTGCGAAGCCGACAGCAGCACCCCCAGGCCGATTCCGGTGAGGGTGATCAGGATGACGATCAGCGTGAGATCGGTGCGGCGGTGCCCCGCCGGCGCATCGCCGTTAGCCATCACACCGTCCCGTGGGATCTGAGGTGTCGACGTCCAGCGTCGGGAGCAGCCGTTCGATGCGGAAGGCTCGAGATGCCTTCAACAGCACCAGATCGCCATCCCGCACGATGGCACGGAGCCGGCCGTCGATCCCTTCGATGGTTTCCGTCCAGATGGCGCGGTCCGCCGCGGCCGCTGTGCCGATCTGGTCGGCGAACGCGTCGCGGAGCGGCCGGGTGGCCGCCCCGAAGCAGCACAGGATGTCGATCCCGGCGTCGATCAACGGCTGCGCCAGATCGAGATGCGCGCGGGCACCGTAGCGGCCAAGCTCCAGCATCGGTCCCAGAACCACCACCCGACGCGCGGGCGACCGCTCCTCGCCCAGCATGACCAGGGCCGCCCGCACCGACTCCGGGTTGGCGTTGTAGCCGTCATCGATGACCGTGCAGCGGCCCCGGTGCACGGTCAGGCGGCCGGGAGCCGGCCGTACCGCCTCAATCCCGGCGGCGACGGTTTGGGGATCGAATCCCAGCTCCGCGGCCACCGTCAGCGCCGCCAGCGCGTTGTCGAGATTGTGACGACCGGGTAGAGAGAAGCGGAATTGGAGCCCCTCCCAATGGATGGACCAGCCATCCAGCCCCAGATTCTCGCTTCGCTCGTACCCGATCGTCGAATTCGCTCCATACCTGATGACCCGCGCGCAGACCCCGGCCTGCAGCACCTCGGTCGCCGGCTCCCGCTCGCGCAGGTACACGCAACCGGTCGCAGGGACCGATCGCAGCAACGCACCCTTCTCGCGCGCGATGTCGCGGCGACTGCCGAGCCGTCCGACGTGTGCGCTGCCGATGTTGGTGATCAGCGCGTGGTCCGGCCGTGCCAGCGCGGCGTAGCGCTCCATCTCGCCGATGGAGTTGATGCCGACCTCGAACACGGCGAACCGCTCCTGTCCGGTCATTCGCAGCACCGACATCGGCAGGCCGACCTCGGCGTTGAACGACGCCTCCGAGACCAGGCTGCAACTGGCCCGGTGCAGTATCGCTCCCAGGATCTCCTTGGTCGTGGTCTTGCCACTGCTGCCCGTGACCGCAATGCGCACCGCGGCGCGATGGACCGCGCTGTGGCCGCAGGCCAGGTCATACAGCGCGGTCAGCGGATCGTCGACCGCGATCAGCGTGCCGTGCTCTGCCGGCTCGATGTGCCGGTCCTGGCGGACCAGCGCCGCCGTGGCTCCACGCCGGAACGCGTCGTGCACGAACTCGTGACCGTCGGCATTCTGCCCCGGCAGAGCCACGAACAAGGACCCCGCTCGAGCGAGCCGCGAGTCCGCGATGACCTGGGACACGCGGGCTTCGGCTCGGCCTCGGACCCCGGCACCCAGCATGCCGGCGATCTCGTCCACGGTGTAGTTCATGAAGACTCCGTCCCGGACGGCTGACCGCTCGCCGGAGCCGCCGGTTCGACGACGGTCACGTGCTCGGCGCTGATCGGAGCCAGCCCCAGCTCCTGCCCCGCGAGCTCTGCGATGCGCTGCGGCGAGCGGTAGATGGCGATCGACGCCAGCAGCCGCTTGTTTCGCTCCAGCCACGCGGTCTGCTCGTGCTGGAGCTGCTTTAACTCCTCGGCCAGCAGATGCCGGTGCAGCCCGCTCCAGGTGGTCACCAGCACCGCCAGCGGGATCATCAGCGCCACGAAGATCGTGAGCAGCCGTTGGCGCCCGGACGCGATGGTCACCGCACACGCTCCAGCACGCGCAGGCGGGCGCTGCGCGACGCGGGATTGGCCCGCACCTCGGCGTCGCTCGGCGCCTCCGGCCGCCGGTGCAGCGCGACCAGGAGAGGATTGCCGGCCGGATACCGCTTGACGATGCCGTCGTCGATCGAGTGAAAGGCGATCACCGCAAGGCGACCGCCCGGTCGCAGGGCGGAAGCGGCGGCGTCGAGCGAACGCCGCAACCTCCCGACCTCGTCGTTGACGGCCACGCGCAGTGCCTGGAACACCTGCGTGGCCGGATGACGGCTGCCGCCACGCCATGGGGTGCGCGCCAGGATCGCGCGCACGAGCTGATAGGTGGTTTCGATTCTGTGCCGCGAACGAGCGTGCTCGATGGCCTCTGCGTTCGCACGAGCGTTCCGGTCACCGCCATAGCGAACGAGCAGATCGCACAGGCGGTCCGGCGAGTCGCGGTTCACGATGTCGGCGGCCGAGACGCCCCGGCGCGGATCGAACCGCATGTCCAGCGGCTCGTCACGCAGGAACGAGAATCCACGCGCGCCACCTTCGATGTGAAACCGGCACATTCCCAGGTCCATGAGAATCAGATCCACCGCGGCCGGGGCCAGATCCCCCAGCGCCTCGTCGGACCACGCCTGCCGCAGCTCGAAGCGGCCGGCATACCCGGCCAGCCGGCCTCGGCTTCGCGCCAGCAGCGCTTCGTCGGCATCGGACCCGAGCAGGGCGATATCCGGATAGCGCTCGAGCATCGCGATGGCGTGACCGGCTTCGCCGAGCGTGACGTCCACGAACGTGCTGCACGGGCGGGGCGGCCGCAGGTAGTCGACCACCGCCTGTTGCAGTACCGGGACGTGAATCGGTGCGTCGGGATCATCGGCCCTGCCATGATCTCCATTCAGAGCGTGATGCTGCCGCCGATCTCCTCGGCGGCCTCCTTGTACTGGTCATCGGTCTCCAGCTCATAGGCCCGGTAGACTTCCTCGTCCCATACCTCCACGTAACTGTTGATGCCGAGCACGATGCAGTCCTTGTGCAGTCCTGCGTAGTCGCGCAAGGTTGGCGGGATGGCGATCCGCCCACTCCGATCGATCTCGATCTCCTGCGCGGGAGCGAGGAACCGGCGCCCCAGCATTCGGTCCCTGGCCAGGAACAGCGATGATGATCCGGTCAGCTTTCCGGACACCGCCTTCCATTCCTCGGGAGCAAAGAGCCACAGGCATCGGTCGATCGCGCGCGTCAGGACGACCAGGTTGCCGGCGATGGACCGGCGAATCGGCGCCGGCACCATCAAGCGGCCCTTCTCGTCCATCGCATATCGGTACTCGCCTGAGATCACGCCTCTAGCTCCCGGGACGCGAAGGTCCGTTTCCGATGGACCTCCGCCATCCGATGGACCTCCACCATCCGATGGTCCTCCACCATCTCCCACTTTCTCCCACGAACTTCCCTATAGTAGGGAGCCCCCACCACATGTCAACTGCTGAACGGCCGATGGGCCGCTCCCAGTGTCTCAACCGAGAGTCATCGCTTTTTGATGGTAAACATTTGTAGGGTTATGGAGTTCGGACTGCGGCTGATTTGACACCGTTGCGGAAGCGCCCTTACCTTGTGACGAGCGTCGACGCAGAGAGCCCGTGACCCTATATCGAGTGCACTTCAGGTGGCGGAACAAAGAGGTACAGTTGGTGGCGGAGAGCCTGGACCTCACCCATCCGTACTTCGTGTCGATAAAGGGTATCGTCTTCAAGGAAGACGAGAAGCTGATCATCAATCCTTCCGAGGAGGAGATCAGGCGTACCTTCGGGGACGCCTCGCACCTGATGATCCCGTTCCAGACCGTCTCCCTGATCGAGGAGTTCGCAGCGGACTCGGGCTCGCGCATCCGGCCGTTCACGCTGGTGGAGGACTCCTCGGGAGAAGAGCTGGACGAGCGGCCGGGTGGTGACGGCGGGGAACAGTCCCTGTAGCCGGTCCCCGGGCGGCCAAGCTGACCTGCCAGCGAGACTGACGGTCAGTCGACGTGGCGGCGCGCCGTCTCCAGCAACTGCGCAGCGTGCTGCCAGGTGGCCCCCTCGGTGTGGTCGCCCGCAAGCATACGGGACAGCTCATCGACCCGCGCCGCGTCGTCGACGACGGCGGCGCCCACCGAGCTGCGTTCCGCGGAGGTGCGTTTCTCGATTCTGACGTGCGTGTCCGCGCGTGCTGCCACGGTCGCCAGGTGCGTGATGCACAGCACCTGTTGGCGCTCCGCCAGCCAGCGCAGGCGCTCGCCGATCGCCACGCCGATCTGCCCGCCGACGCCGGCGTCGATTTCGTCGAACACCACCACCGCCGTTCCGCGGGCGCGGGCCGGCACCGCGTTGAGCGCAAGCATCACCCGAGACAACTCGCCGCCGGCGGCCATCGAACGCAACGGGGCAAGGCCTTCACCGGGATTTGACTCGAGCAGAAACTCCACGACATCAGCCCCCGTCGCGCCGATCCCATCGGGGCGCGGAGTCACCGATATCCCAAACCCGGCCTGCGGCATGCCGAGCTGGCGCAATTGATCCTGCACGGACTGCGCCAGGTCCGCCGCCGCGCGCTCTCGGGCGGCGCTCAGCGCGGTAGCCGCCGCGCGCCGCGACCGGTCGAGCGTGGCCGCCAGCTCGCGATACCGGGACAGCTCTTGCCCGCTCGACGCCAAGCCGTCGAGCCGGCGCTGACAGTCGTCGGCGTGTGCCAGCGCAGCGGCTTCGGTGCCGCCGTACTTGCGGATCACGGTGCGGATCGCCGCCAGCCGATCCTCCAGCGCAAGCAGCTCACCGGGGTCCACCGTTTCGCTCTCGGCCCTGCCGAGTGCATCGGTGATGTCCTCGACCTCGTAGAGCGCGGTCTCCACCTGCCGCGCGAGCGCGGCGAAGCGGCCGTCGATGGCCGCCAGCTCGCCGAGCGCCTGCAGAGCGGTGCGCAGACCGGAGCCCGCGCCTCCCTGTGTCTCCGAGGTCGCCGTCCGTGCGGCGGCCAGGAGCCGCTGGATCTGCTCCACACTGCGGAGCACACGCTGGCGATCGGACAACTCCTGCTCCTCGCCGTCGCGCAGCTCCGCACCGGCGATCTCCGCTGCCGCGTGTTGCAGCAGCTCGTGTTCGTGCGCGGAGCGCTCCATGTCGGACCGCATTCGATCCAGACGATGATCCAGCTCGGTGAGACGGCGTGTGTCGGCCGCGATGGAAGCCACCTGCTCCTCGACGTCGGCGTACCGGTCCAGCAGCCGGCGGTGCTCCGCCGCCGACAGCAGGCCCTGGTGCTGATGCTGTCCGTGGATCGCCAGCAACATGCGTCCGAGTTCGGCGTAGTCCGCCAGCGGGACCGGTACCGACTGGACGAACGCCGTTCCGCGGCCTCCCCGCCGGGCGATCCGCCGCATGAACAGGGACTCCTCATCGAGCTCGATCGAACGCGAGCGGAGCCACCGGTCGATCTCCTGGCCCTGCGGAGGATCGAACACCGCGGTCACTTCGCAGACGTCGGAGCCCGAACGGATTTCCTCGGCCGACATGCGGGCGCCCAGAGCGACTCCGAGCGCCCCGATGATGATCGACTTGCCGGACCCCGTCTCGCCGGTGATGGCGGTGAGGCCGGGGCCGAACGTGAGGTCGAGGCGGTCGATCAGGGCATAGTGGCGGATGTGCAGCGCTTCAAGCACCCGGCTCCCCCGCCCAGTGCAGCTTGTGCCGCAACACCTCGTAGAAGTTCCTCCGGTCAGACTGGATGATCAGCGCCGAATGCTCGTAGCGCCTGAGCACGACGCGGTCGCCCGGTTGCAGCGGAAGCGGCTCCTGCCCGTCAACGGTCAGCATGACTTCGGTGCGCTGCGGCTCTTCCACCGTGATCTCCACGACCTCGTCGGCGGGAACCACGAGCGGGCGATTGGAGAGCGTGAACGGGCAGACCGGGTTGAGCACCAGCGCCTGCATCTCCGGGTGCAGTATGGGACCCCCGGCCGCCATCGAGTAGGCCGTGGAGCCGGTCGGCGTGGCAAGGATGACCCCGTCCGCGCGGTAGCGGCCAACCGCAGTACCGGAAAACGCGACCTGCAGCCGGGTGATCTTGGGCGTACCGCCGGTGGAGATGACGGCATCGTTGAGTCCGGGCAGACGCGCGACCTCCCGACCGGCCCGCAGTACGGTCGCCACCACCATCAGGCGGGGGCTGACCGCCAGCCATCCGCTGCGGTAGCGCTCGAACGCGTCCTTCCACTCCGTCTTGGCGATCTCCGTGATGAACCCCAGGGTCCCGAGATTGACCGGCAGAATGGGCGTCTCCAGCTCCGCCACGATCCGCGCGCACGTGAGCAGCGTGCCGTCGCCGCCGAGCGACAGGGCGATGTCCGGGGGCGCGGCGCAGCGGGCGCGCGGGTCCGCCTCGATCCGGTCCGCCTGCACCGATCTGTGATGCAGGTAGTTCGCGACTTCGTCCACGAACTCCGCATCGGGATTGCCGGGTTTGTGCACCAGAAGCGCTCGGGTCACGTTCACGTCGCGCGCCACCGTTCACGTCCCGTGCCGGCGATCACTACGGCAGCGTCGCCAGCACCTTGGCGACGACCTCGACCTGCCCGTCACCGAGCAGCGGGTACAACGGAAACAGCACGCAGCGCCGTGCCAGCGAGTCGGCGGCAGGACACGCGCCGGCAGCGTGCGCATCGTCCGGGGCTTCGTCGGGCACGACAGCGGCCGCGCCGTTCGTCGCGCCCCCTGCGGCGACGATCGAACCTCCATAGGCCGAACGGGTGTCGATGCGGGCTCGCGCAGCGTAACGCTGCACGTCACGAGCGCCGTCGGCGACCACCACCGGATAGGAGAACGGCACCTGCAGGTTCTCGTCGGCGCCGGGGGGAAGGCTCAGCGTGCGGTGGCGGGTGCGCGTGATCGACGCGTGGTATGCGTCCCGGATGCCGCGCCGCGTCCGCATGTCGCCGTCATAGCGTTTGAGCTGGGCGAGCGCCAGGGCGGCGTTGAGGTCAGCCAGCGGCTCGGAACGGTCCTCGGCCGCCTTCCGGGCGGACGCAAGCAGGGATTTCGTACGGCAGAGCAACAACGCACCTCCCGCCGCCGTCAACAGCGCGGTTGCCGCCAACGAAACGACCACCAGGTCAGCGCGAGGCCCCGGCGCCGCGTCGCCATCGTACCCCCCCAGCGAGCAGGTAACGTCCTCGATCACCGGCAGATCCCAGCCGCCCACGCGCGTCAGGTCGGGAACGAATCCAAGGGTATGGTCCAGCAGTGCCGCGCGCGCTCCCCCACGAGCCTCGTCCGCCGCGTCGAGGTCGATCACGCCGGAGTCGGCGCTTACATCCACCACCACCGGCATCAGGCCGCTCGCCTCCACGGCGTCCCGGTGCGCACGCGGAGCCAGCGCCGAGCACAGCACGCGCGATCCGCCCGGAACATCGATGGTCGTGAGGGCACATGCGAGCGCCATTCGGTAGTCCGCCAGCGCGATGCCGCCGGCCATGCCCAGCCCGCCCGCCACCGCGGCGGCGAGCTCGCGGGCCCGGTCCCCGGGGCCGATCTCATCGGTGACCAGGCAGCCGAGGACGCTGTCCATCTCGTCGCGGCGAACCGTCGGCCGAAACACGGGAACCCGGTTCACTCAGGACTCCCGTCCCGGCGCGGCTGCGGACACCGTGTTCGCGCGCAACGGCACGAATCGGCAGTCCACGCCGCGGGTGGTCTGCGTCGCGTTGCCGCGGCGACGGATCGTGGTCATCACCTGATAGCCGTCGGGCTCCCCGACCGGCATCAGCAGCACGCCTCCGTCCGCGAGCTGCTCGACCAGCGGTCGCGGTACCGACGAGGAAGCCGCGGCAACCAGGATACGGTCGTACGGAGCTGACTCCGGCCACCCCATCCGGCCGTCGCCGATACGAAACTCGACGTTGGAGAACCCCAGGTCAGCCAGGACCCTTCTGGCGCGATGCTGCAGTGCCGGGAGGATCTCCACCGACCACACATGGCCGGCAAGTTCAGCCAGGATCGCCGTCTGATAGCCGCTGCCGGTCCCAACCTCCAGAATGCGCTCCCGGCCGGTGAGCTCGAGCATCTCGGTCATCAGGCCCACGATGAACGGCTGCGACATGGTCTGTCCGAAGCCGATCGGCACAGGGTGATCCTCGTAGCAGCCGCAGCGCGCAGCGAACGTGACGAAACGGTGGCGCGGAATCCACTTCATCGCCGTGATCACGCCCCGATCCGTGATCCCGCGACGCTGCAACTGGCGGTGCACCATGCGGCGGGCATCCCGGTGGTCGGAGCCTGGCACGGCTCTGCCTGACACGGCCGACCGCCGGCCGCGGTCATGCATCCGTCAGAGGACGGCTCCTTCCGTACGCCGCTCGTCCTTCATGTGCAGCTTGGACAGCTTGTACGCCTTCAGCAGTTGCTGAATGGCATCGTTCACCGCCTCGGTGCGGTCGTGATAGAAGCCGTCCTTGACCATGCGGTCGATCCCGGCCAACAGGTCGGACGAGGTCTCGACGTATGTTTTGGACACCGCGCACCTCCGGTCAATCGCCCGCCGCGCCGGCAGCACGCAACCGGCGGCCGAGCGGGTTCAAAGTCATCCTGGGCCTGGCTAGACTCGAACTAGCGACCTCACGCTTATCAGGCGTGCGCTCTAACCACCTGAGCTACAGGCCCCGAATCTCGACGGTTACATGATACCTCAGATCGACGTGCGTGTGGGACCACCATCGGATCATAATCACCTCCGACACCACCCATGGACATCGCCCGCACCACCGCCAACGCGCTGACCCTGAGCAGGGGCGCCCTGGCACCTCTGATCCTGATCGCGCTTGCCGGCGACGTCGGTGGCGGACCCGGCCTTGCGCTGGTCCTCGCGGGCGTCGCCGTGGTGACCGACTATCTCGATGGCGCGGTCGCGCGGCGCTTCGCTGTCGTTTCGAGGTTCGGCAAGGTGGCCGACGCACTCACCGATGCGATGGTGTTCGTGGCGATCTTCGTGGGTCTGGGGATTCGCGGGGTGCTCCCGCCGTGGGTGCCGGCGCTGATCGCGGCTCGCGAAGCGGCGATGCACGGACTCATCCGGCCGGTACTGCTGCGCCTGCGAATCGACGCCGGAGCGCGGCCGATCGGCAAGCTCAAGACCGTCCTGCAGGCCGGCGCGGCGATCGTGGTGCTGGTGGTGCTGCTGCTCGAGCCCGAGCACGCACGCCACGTGGCGATGCCCTTGATTGGCGCCGCGGCGGTCCTGTCGATCGTGTCCCTGTACTGGTACGTCGATCCGATCGGGACACGCCGCGGTTGGGACGCACTCACGCTCAGCATCATCGCGACGTGCCTGAGCCTGTGGCTTCTGCAGATGGCGATCGTGGCGGTTGCCGCCGACCTCGGCGTGACCGCCGGCGTGATCCCGTACGCCCTGCTGCACACGATGGTGGCCGGCGCGCTGATCTTCCTGCTCCTGAAGCGCCGATGCGACTTCGCGCTCCTCGACGGCCCCGTGCTATCGAGAATCAACCCCTCGAACGTGCTCACGCTCGCGCGGCTGACCTCGATCCCCACCGTGGTCCTGCTCATCATCGCCGCAGCCGACGGGACCGCTCCGGTGTGGCCGGTGATCGCGCTGCTGTCGGTCGTCCTGCTCACCGACCTGGCCGACGGCGCGCTGGCGCGGCGCAGGGGCCAGGTGACGCGCATCGGCTCCTACCTGGACTCCTCCACCGACTACCTGCTGCTGGGAACGGCGGCGATCCTGTTGTTGATCTTCGGCATCGGCACACCGTGGGTGTTCGCGGTGCTGGTCGCGCGGCTCACCGTCCAGTCCGTCGCGGTCTCCTGGATGGTGTGGGCAGGGCGGCCGCTGCCGTCGGCTACCCGATTGGGAAAGGCGTCGATTGCCGCCGGCATGGTGCTGCTGGCGGCGGAGCTGGCGGCCGCGCTCGCGGTGCCGGCAGTGCTTTCGGCGGGGATGCTGCCCGTGCTGCGCACCCTGCTGGAACTCGCACTCGCCGGCGTGCTGGTGGCGTCGGCTGTGGAAAAGCTCGTCCTGCTCAGCCGCGCGGCCCGGCATTCGAAGCCCCGAAAGTCCTGAGCGGCCGAGCTGAGCTACTTGCCCTTACGCTTCTTGTTGCGCCGCTTGCTGACCGGCTGCACCCGCGGGCCCGACGGCCGAGGTGAAGCCGCGGGGGGCGGAGCGTCGGTTGGCGTGGCCGCCGCGGTCGCGGCGGGCGCCCTTCCCGGCTCCGGACCTGGCTCGTCCGGCGTCGGCCGCGCTGAGGCGGAGGAGGCGCGACCGCCGGCCGCCGGCCGCCGGCCGCGCTGCAGCAGCAGAACGATCGGCGACGCGATGTACATCGACGAGTAGGTGCCCACGATCACGCCGATGATCACGGCCAGGGCGAATGTCTGGATCGGCCCGGTCGCAAAGACGTAGATGGCGACCACGGCCAGCAGGGTCGTCAGGGAGGTGATGAGGGTGCGCGACAGGGACTGCGTGATGCTCGTGTCGATCACCCGGCGCAGGCCGGTGTCGCGCATGAGCGACACGTTCTCGCGAACGCGGTCGAAGATGACGATGGTGTCGTTCAGGGAGTACCCGACGATGGTCAGCAGGGCCGCAATCGTGGCGGTGGAGACCTCGAGCTGGAAGGTGCCGAGAACGCCGATCATGACCAGCACGTCATGGGCGACGGCCACCAGCGCCGCGACCGAGTACTCCGGGCGAAAGCGGAAGCCGACGTACACCATGATGAGCAGCAACGCGACCACGACCAGCCACACCGCCTGCTGGCTGAGGATCTGCGAGAACCGCCTGCCGACGAAATCGGTGGAACGGACGATCAGGCTGTCATCGCCGAATTCGTCCGCCAGCAGGGTCCGCACCCGCTCCTGGACCGCCTGCAACTCCGTGTCGTCGTCCGACGCTACCTCCACGCGGATCACGAACTGCTGGTCGGCCAGCGCCCCGATGGTCTTGATCTGGAACTTCTCCAGGGAGGAGAGCGCGGTGCGCACCGCGTCGATCGACAGCGGCTCGTCGCCGTCCGCCCCCGCGTGCAGAACCAGGCGGCCGTCCTGCGGCCGCGGGCTCTCGGCAAGGAGTTCGTCGGAGGCCAGTCCCGGCTCCGGCGCCGTGGCGGCCGTGACGCCCGATATCGCGGTGAACGCGTCGGCCATCTCCCCGAGCGACGGGTAGTCGGCGAAGGCCAGAGGTGTCTGTCCGAGCACGTCGGTGGTGCGGACGAGGACCCGGTCGGTGGTTTGCTGCACCACGACCTCCAGCTCCGTCCCCTCCTGCAGTTCCACGATCAGCGCCGGACGAGCGATCTGGATCTGCTGCGACAGGCCGCCCGCCAAGTCGACCGAGAGATTGAAGCCGCGCTGAACGGTGACCGCCAGTCCGGCCACGATGACCACGAGCGACAGGATCATCATTGGCACCCGGAGGCGGGTGAACTCGATCGTCGCGCGCCCTCCGCCAAGCTGCACTCCGCCAACCTGCATTTACGCCGTCCTCCGTCGCGCGCCGGCCCATCCGAGGCTCAGGCGCTCCACGCGCAGCACCTCGATCATGAAGTCGAAGATCAGCCGCGACACCACCAGCGCGGTGAACATCGAGGACAGGATGCCCACCGACAAGGTCACGGCGAAGCCCTGGATCGGGCCGCTGCCGATCTGCGACAGGACCACCGCGGCGATGAAGGTGGTGATGTTGGCGTCCAGCACCGCGCGGAATGCCTTGGCGAAGCCCGCCCGCACCGCGGCGGCAGGCGACTTGCCCGAACGCAACTCCTCCTTGATGCGCTCGAAGATGATCACGTTGGCGTCCACCGCCATGCCCACCGTCAGTATCACGCCGGCGATGCTGGGCAGGGTCAGCGTGAAGCCCAGCACGGACAGGATCGACACGACGAAGAACAGGTTGAGCGCGAGCACCAGGTCGGCGATCAATCCCGCGCCGTGGTAATAGGCCGCCATGAACAGGAATACCAGCACGGCCCCCACCGCGACTGCCCGCAGACTGGCGCGGATGGCGTCTTCGCCCAGGCCCGCGCCGATCTGCTGCTGGCTGACGATGTCGAGCGGCACCGGCAGCGAGCCCGTACGCAGCACCAGAGCCAGGTCTTCCGCCTCGCCCTGGGTGAATCCGGTGACCCGCACCTGCTGGCGAATCGCCTGGGATATCTGCGCGCGAGCCTTGACGCGGTCGTCGAGCACCACCGCCAGGATCTCGCCCACGTTCTCCTGGGTCAGGTTGAAGAAGATGTCGCCCCCTTCCGGGCTCAGGAAGAACAACACCTCCGGGCGGCCGGTGAGGGGATCGCGGTCCACCCGCGAGTCGTTGATGAATTCCCCCGACAGCCCTTCCTGATCCTTGATGACCGCGTAGCCGAGGAGCTGATCCACCCCGTAAGTGTCCTTCTCGTAGACACCGCGCAGCACGGTGCCCGCCGGCAACACGCCGGGATCGCGCAGGCCGCCGCCCGCGCCCAGGAAGTTCCCCGGATTGGCGCGCTGGTACTCGTCGAACGCGGCCTGGCCGTCCGGGTCCACCAGGTGGAATCCCAGCCGGCCCTTGCCGACGATGAAGTTGCGCATCCGTTCGGGATCCGGCGCGCCGGGCAGCTCGACGACGATCCGGTCGTCGGCCACCCGGTTGATCGAGGGTTCGGTCAGTCCGAACTGGTCGACGCGGTTGAGGAGTATCTCCAGCGCGCGGTCGAGCGCATCCCTGCGGTCGGCGTCGCTGAGCGGTCCCAGCTCGTTCGCCAGCTCCTCGAAGTCCGGCTCGATCAGCACGTACATGCCGCCCTGCAGGTCCAGTCCGAGCTGCAGGCTGCGGGTCGTCAGCTCCTTGAGGTCCAGCAACCGCTGGCGGTGATCGGACTCCAGTGCGCCCAGCAGCGTCGCCTGGCTTCCGAATCCGTCGAGGAGCGCCTGCACCGTCCACGGAGACGGCACCGACCGCCCTTCGAACCGGTACTGATCCCGCGCGGGGCCGCGCAGGAAGCCCAGGTCCTCCGGTACCGATGATCCGGGATCGGCGTCGACGAGCGTCAGCAGCCGCTGCAGGTCGGCGCCGGCCCGTTGCTGCGACACGATGCGGATCTGCTCGCGCGACGAGGTGGCAAGTTGCCGCTCGTCTTCCGGGAGGAGCACG
The DNA here is from genome assembly GCA_028818385.1 of Spirochaetaceae bacterium. Next base: position 4,493 of record JAPPNY010000208.1, on the reverse strand, counting down.
TGCCAGCGGATGGTCGGCATCAGGAAGGCCACGGCGATCCCGACGAACACCAGGATGATCCCGAGACGGAGGCGTTTGCTCATCAGTTCTGCGTTACCGTGGGAGAGAGCGCCGGAAAACGTCCGGCGGTGCTACCTGGAATCGGTGTTGTCCGGTGACCGGACGGCCGCTTTGTCGAATTCGATCTTCGTATCGTCGTCCACCTTCAGCGTCAGCGTACCGGCATCCTCGCGGATGGCGGTTATCACCCCGTGCATCCCGCCGATCGTAACCACCTTGTCCCCCTTCTTCAGGCTTTCCAGGTACACCTTCGTGTCCTTGCGCTTCTTGCTCTGTGGACGGAGCACCAGGAAGTAGAAGATCAGAAAGATGGCGGCGAACGGCAGAATCAGCCCGATAATCGGGTCGTTGGGTTGCATGCAGCGAGTTCCTTAGAGTTCCGTATGGTTTCCTAACGGCCGTCGGCAAGCCGGGAGTGATCGTCGCTCACCGACGCCGGAAGCTATCACGCCGAGGGCGCAGGCACAACCGCGGCGGCCACCCGTCCTCCGAGCCCCATGGTCAAACCCGCTCGACGCCCGTCACGGAGTCGGGCACGCCGAACACGCCGAACCGGGCACGAAGCTGGTCCACACCGGTCACCGGAGCGACCGCCTTTGCGTTGTAGGAGCTCAGCACGGCCTCCTGAGCCGCGGCGTCTCCATCGAACTCCGCAGCACACAGCGCCGCCTTGTACAGCCCGCGTTCAAGCAGCCGTTCGCCGGACAGCCACGCGCCGCGGCGCCGCGCAGCGCGGTCGACGATGGCCACGCTGCCCCGGTAGCCGATGGTGAACATGAAGTCCGCACGCGAGAGCCCGCGCGGGTTCCGCTTTCGCACCAACAGCTTCATGACGCAGACGAGACAGGCCTCACGCCCGCACAGCGCGGACGTGAGGCCTCTTCAGAACGATCGGAAATTCCCGGCGTTCTGATGTGGAAATCCTGCCTCTCAGCAATCCTGTCTCTTAGTAGCCCTGCCGCTTAGTAACCCATGCCTCCCATGTCACCGCCCGGGCCGCCCGGAGGTCCCGCGGGCGCAGCATCTTTCTTCTCCGGCAGATCCGTGATCGTGCACTCGGTGGTGAGCAACAGGCCCGCGATCGACGCCGCGTTCGTGAGCGCCGACCGGGTCACCTTCGCCGGATCGATGATCCCGGCGCCGGACATGTCGCACCACTCCATGGACTGGGCGTCGTAGCCGATGCCCGCCGCTTCGTTCTTGGCGCGCTCGACGACGATCGAGCCGTCCAGCCCGGCGTTCACGGCGATCTGGCGGATCGGCTCCTCCAGCGCACGCTGCACGATCTTGAAGCCGACGCGCTGCGCTTCGTTGAGGTCTTCCAGGTCCCGTTCGCCCAGCTTGCCGGCCGCCTGCACCAACGTGGAGCCGCCGCCCGGAATCACGCCCTCCTCGATGGCGGCGCGGGTGGCGGACAGGCCGTCCTCGACCCGGTGCTTCTTCTCCTTGAGCTCGACCTCGGTTGCGGCGCCGACGTTCACCACGGCAACGCCGCCGGCCAGCTTGGCCAGGCGCTCCTGGAGCTTCTCCTTGTCGTAGTCGGAGGTGGTCTCGTCGATCTGCACCTTGATCTGGGCGATGCGGTCGGTGATGTCGCCCTGCTTGCCGCCGCCCTCGATGATGGTCGTGTTCTCCTTCTCGACCTTGATGCTCTTCGCCGTGCCGAGCTGCTCGAGCTCGGTGTTCTCCAGCTTCAGGCCCAGCTCTTCGGCCACGACCTGGCCGCCGGTGAGGATGGCGATGTCCTCGAGCATCGCCTTGCGGCGGTCGCCGAATCCGGGGGCCTTCACCGCGCACGCGTTGAGCGTGCCGCGCAGGTTGTTGACCACCAGGGTGGCCAGCGCCTCACCCTCGATGTCCTCGGCGATGAGCAGCAACGGCTTGCCCGACTGCGCCAGCTTCTCCAGCAGCGGCAGCAGGTCCTTCATGCTGGAGATTTTCTTGTCGTGGATCAGCACGTACGGGTTCTCCAGCACGGCCTCCTGGGTGTCGCGGTTGGTGACGAAGTACGGCGACAGGAAACCGCGGTCGAACTGCATGCCCTCGACGACCTCGAGGTTGGTCTCCATCGACTTGGACTCCTCGACCGTGATGACGCCGTCCTTGCCGACCTTTTCCATCGCGTTGGCGATCAGCTCGCCGACCGCCGGGTCGTTGTTGGCTGAGATGGCGGCGACCTGCGAGATCTCCTCCTTCTCATTGATGTCCTTGGCGGAGGCCTTGATGTGATCCACCGCCTGGTCGACGGCGACGGCCACGCCGCGCTTGATGTCCATCGGGTTGATGCCGGCCGCGACCGACTTGAGCCCTTCCTTGATCATCGAGTAGGCAAGGACGGTCGCCGTGGTGGTGCCGTCGCCGGCCACGTCGTCGGTCTTGGTCGCCGCTTCCTTGAGGAGCTGCGCGCCCATGTTCTCGAACGGGTCCTCGAGCTCGATCTCCTTGGCGATCGTGACCCCGTCATTGGTCATCGTCGGAGCGCCGAATTTCTTGTCCAGAACGACGTTGCGGCCCTTGGGGCCCAACGTCACCTTGACGGCGTTGGAGAGCTTCGTGACACCTGCGAGCAGCTCCTTGCGCGCCGATTCGTCGAACTGCAGTTGCTTAGCCATGGATCACCCTTTTGAAGAGTTATGTGATTTGGGATAGTTGACGCCAAGATAACAACTCCGGCCGCCGGCGCCAACATCTGTGGTCAATTTTCTGTCCGGGGGCCCTCGAACGCGGCTCCCAACGTGAGTGCGCCGCTCACCACGCGTCTGACCGGGCCTGACCCGGCGCCGGTACGAAGCCGCAGCGCGCCGTGCCGGTCGACTCCGAGCAGCACGCCGGTCATGGCACCGCCGTCCCGCTCGACCCGTGCGGGGCCCCCGACCCCGGCGAGCCGCCCGCGAAGCCGGTCGAGCCAGTCGTCGGCATCCAGCAGGCGATGCATCGCCGCCAGCACGTCCCTCTCCAGCCGTGCGCGGTCGATGCTGCGGCCCAGGCACAACGCCAGCGACGTGGCGTCCCCCGCATCCGGCGGAAACGACCGCTGGTTGCCATTCATGCCGACGCCGACCAGCAGCCATCCGCGAGTGGCCGCGCACAGCACCCCCGCCAGCTTGCGCCCGCCGACGAGCAGGTCATTCGGCCACTTGATGGACGGCGAAAGGCCCCGCGCAGCGGCCACCTCGGCCAGCGCGCAGCCGACGCGGAGCGGCACCGTGGACGGCTCCGCCGCCGTCCGGTCCTGGTGCAGCATGAGCGTCAGCAGCAGGTTCGCCCCCCGTTGCGACCGCCAGCGGCTCCCCGGATTGCGGCCGCGCCCGGCGCTCTGACGCTCGGCGGTGATGGCGGTTCCGTGCGCCGGGCACGCAGCGATCAGCCCGGCGGCCGCGTCCATCGTCGACGTGGTGAGGTCAAGCCGATGGATCGGAGCCCCCCACGGGGTCGTCGAGCGCGGTTCCCGTGCCCGTGGGGTGCTCACCTGGGCCGGCTTTACATAGATACCATCAACTCCTGCGGCGAGCACAGGAGCTCCAGGAAGCGCGACACGAAGGTAGCCGCCGGCACGCCGTCCACCACCCGATGGTCGAACGCGAGCGACACCGGCAACACCACACGCGCCTCGATCGCGCCTCCGGCAGCCACGCGCGGCGCCTGATGGATGCGGCCTATGCCCAGGATCGCGACCTGCGGCGGGAAGATCATCGGCGCCGCCCACAAGCCGCCGAACGGTCCGAAGTTGGTCAGGGCGATCGTGCCGCCGCGCAGGTCTTCGGCCGCCAGCGAGCGGTTGCGGGCCGCGGCGACGAGCTGCTTCATCTGCCCGTCGAGGGTCAGGATCGTGCTGGAGTCGACGTTGCGGATCACCGGCAGCAGCACGCCCGCCTCGGTATTGACCGCGAAGCCGACGTTGACCTCGCGGTACACGGTCACTTCCTGGGAAACCGCGTCGTAGGTGGCGTTCAGGACCGGGACCTCACGCAGGGCGGTGGCGAGCGCCTTCATGAAGAACGGCTGGTAGCTGAGGTGCGTCGTGCGGTTGCGATTGGCCTTCGCGCGCAACTCGACCAGGTCGTCGACCTCGCCCAGGTCATGGACGATCGCCGTGGGTATCCTTCGGCTGACCTCCATGTTGCGGGCGATGGTCTTGCGCAGGATGGTCAGCTCCACCCGCTGCCCGGCCGGCAGGTCCACCGGCCGGGTGAGCGGATCGTCGGTCAGCGGGAAGCCGAACGCGTCCTTGTCGAGCGCCGGCGGCGCGGCTACCGGCAACGCCGCCTGGTTTTGGGCCGCCTGGCTCTCGGCCGCCGGGTTCTCCGCCGCCCGGTAGATGTCGTCCTTGCTGATGCGTCCGCCCTCGCCGGTCCCCTCGACGGTGCCGAGATCGACGCTCAGGTCACGCGCCAGACGGCGTGCAGCCGGGGTCGCCAGCGCAGCGCCGGCGG
>JAPPNY010000130.1 GCA_028818385.1 Spirochaetaceae bacterium | reverse complement strand
AATCGGCGGACGCGCCTACTTTTTCTCCACTCCTGCGCGAATATGCCGGGATCAGCGCAGCCTGCGAAGAATCGAGCACGCGCCACCTTTCGGCGTTCTCCGCGATGACCGGCTGCATGAACGACAGCACGTGACCGAACGCCACACGTGCCTGCTTGAACGTACTGGCGACGATCAGCACGAGCCCGCGCGATTGCGCCCACGGCCCGGCAACAGCAGCCGCAGCCAGCGCCGAAACCAACGTCGTCTTGCCGGCGCCGCGCGCGATCGACAGTCCGTTCGTACGCCTTCGATCGGTTTCGAGCCCGTCTATCCAATCGCGTTCCCACGGGAACAGCCGAAGCGATCCGCCGGCACCTTCGCCTTGCGTCACGGTCAGGCTTTCGATCCACGGAATCAGCCTCGTAGGACGCTTCACCTTCGGCGCAGTAGCAACGCCCTGGGCTCGCTTGCGAGCACGGTACGCGCGCATGTAGGCGGCCCGATCACGCTTCGGTTTCTTCGATAGCTTCGGCACGGCCAACAGTTTATCGTGCCGTCACATAGGCGGCTACGTGGTTACGTGTGCACCGGTCGACACCCAACCGGCTCCCTTTCCCCTTCCGTTTCAGCCGCCGGCAGGGGTCCCCGACCATGCAAACTCCGAACCGCAATCACGGCACGTCACCGCGCCTGGGACGCTGCCGTTTTCCGACCACAGCACCGCGCCGTCGGCACAATCGGGACAGTGCCACTCCTCGTCATGCCGCAGCCGCAGCGCCACGTCCCGATCATCCGTCGCCAACACGTCGCGGTCACCGGGATAGCGCGTCCGCAGCCGTCGCAGGATCACCACGTCCCGATCGTTCGTCGTCTGATTCATCATGCCGTCACCCTGCCGGATTTCCCCGTCAGCCGTCCGTGGCGTGCGCGTGAGCGTCCGGGGACGGTGCCGGGGTACCGATAGGGGTCCGGGGTCGAAACGGCCGTCAGCGCGCCGTGCGCACAGCATCCGCAGGATTTCATCCGCGCGCGCCCGTTCGTGCGCCCATTCCGCTTCGGTGAGCGTGCGAACCTCACCGCCACACCACGGGCATTCGTGCATGTCGGCGTGTTCGCCCAGATCGCGCCCGCATGAATCGCACGCCGTGTCCGTCGCCGGCTTCGGTGTCAGCCGTGAATCCACAGCCGGTCCTGCGCGCGCGCCATATCTCGATGGGTAGCTATCTGATGATGATTTCGTTTCTTGGTATCCCTCAAGAGCTAAACGCTTTTCCCTGGTGATCGATGTAGGTTCGCAATTCACCCCGCGCCGGGGTTGAAACCGAGCTACACCGCTCCGCAGTAGCAGAATCCGCCCGTGCGCAGCGATCAGCGCCCAATCGCGCCGCAGAACGTGTTGCACGCATCCGAGCGACCTACCCATACGCGACGCGATCACCCGTTGTGAGCGTCCCCGCGCCGCCATGTCGTGAATGATCCGGTCACGCACGATCACCCGCGAACGTCGTCGGTAACCGGACACGCGGCCGCGTCGTCTTTGCGCTTCCGATGAGAAATCCCCGCCGCACGCTTCCCACACTTCCCGTGTGACGGGTTTTCGTGTTACCCTGTCCGGGCCGTTGTAGCGGTCAATGCAGCAACAACCTCCCGCTCAAGCGCCAAGGAAGATTCCTGACTTCCTTGGCGCGCGGCATTTAAGACGGCACTGACAGTGCCGGTGAAGCCCTACCCTATCACGAAATCATGCCGCCGGCTTCGCGCGGTTCCGCTCGCAGAATTGATCCACGTCGGCGCGCCGCCAGCGCCGGTGATCGCCTACCATGATCGGCTGCGGGAAATTCCCGCGCTTGATGAGCCTCCACAGCGTGGTATACGAAATCTGTAACTCGTTCTGCACGTCGCGTGCCGTCAATAGCGGTTCACTCATGTTGCGAAGGGTACAGCCTGTTTCAGAGTCCGTCAACGAAAATATCTCCACCACCGCCACCTAAGTTGGCGTCCCTGTCAACATGATTCATGTAGATAATTATCCAAAATGGATAATTATCTACCAATACCTACCAATACCATATTGACGTCTTTGGCGGCAAGCGTCACGGGAGCGGCGCTTCGACCGTCTTCCGCGCTGCGTCCTGGTAGCCGTCGATCGTCAGCCCCTCCTTTGGGCGTCCCTGTCAATAATGATTCATTTTGGGTCATTTTTCGCCTCTCGTGCCTGTCAACAGGGTTTCACGGCATGACGTAGCTGCCCCACCGTGCCATGAGTGCACGCCGACGCTCGCACAAGTCCGAACGCTGATACGCACCTTCGACGCCTTGCACGACGTGACCAAGCGCCATTTCCGCGTCTTCGCGCGACTCTCCGCAGTCCGCAGCCCACGACCGGAACGAAGCCCGCGCCATGCCGTGAAGCGTCGTGTTCGCGCCGATGTCGCGCAGTAACGCCATGAGGACGCCACCGGCCACCGGATCAGTCCCGCGCGCCCGTGGGAAGATCACGTCGCCGTCCCGATCGGCACCGAGCGTCCGTGCCTGTTCGAGGATGTCGAGCGCTTGCCTGGAAAGCGGTACGCGGTGATCCTTGCCCACCTTCGAGCGGGAGCCCGGCACCGTCCATGTGTCGCCGTCAATCTCCGACCATCGAGCCTGTCGAGCCTCACCGCTCCGCGTAGCAGTCAGTGTGGCGAAGACGACCGCCAAGCGCGTTCCCCACCATGCACGGTGACCCAGTACCGCCTTGAGCACGTCGGCCACGCCAGCGTGCGCCACGGCCGCGTGATGGACCTTTTCCCGCTTCGCCCGTGGCAGCGCCGCCTTGACCGCTTCGGACGGGTCGTCGTGCCGATGACCCTGCGCCACGGCCCACTTGAGCACGGCCGATATGCGAGTCCGAACCCGCGCCGCCGTCTCCGGCCGCTTGTGCCACACCGGAGTGAGCACGGCCAGGATGTCGGTTGCCGTGATCTTGTCCAGTCGCATCGGCTCCAGCGCTGATGCGTACTCCCGAAGCGAGTGACGCCATTGGTCTTCGGTGCGGCCGGAGCCCTTCCACGTCGGCGCGTGAAGCCGGATCACCGTCTCCGCGGCTTCCCCGAACGTCGGGATACCACGTCGGCCGCGGACCGACCGCGGATCGTCGCCGCGATGCGCCGCGCGCTTGCACTCAAGCGCCAAGTCGCGCGCTTCCGCCAACGTCACCACCGGGTACCCGCCGAGCCCAAGATCGACTCGCCGGCCGTTCACCGTCCCGCGCCATACCCACGTGCGCGCGCCGCTGGCGAGCACGCGAAGCCGCAACCCGAATTGATCGCCGTGGACTCCCGGTGCCGCCTTCCTCACCTTCGCCGCCGTCAATCGCTTGGCCATTCCTGCATACCTCCATGCGTCCCACAATCGGACGCCATACGGAGAGTATGCGTGCAACGTTCTGAAATGGTCAATAGGGTTTCAAGACTTTGTGTCAACAGGGTTTGTGAGCACCAATGCAGCGCTGTGCAACACGGTTCAATACCCTGCATGCGCGGTGTGTGGACCCGCGCATGACCATCGGGAAGCTCGTCGGCCGCATCGCGCAAGCCGCGGCGGCCGCCGCCGCCAGGAGGCGCTCGACCGCCATGACCCGAGCCGGCCGCCGCGGCGGGCGCGCACCGGCAGCCGGGCGGCACAGGGCGAATCCCAGCCCGCTCCGTCAGCGAAGGAGCAGGCTGCGCCGGAACCCGCTCACACCGTCACGGTGCAGGACGAGGTGATCCCTGCCGGCCCCACTCCGACGCCGGAGCGCACGCCGCACTCGACGCCGACCTCCGCGCTTTCGCCGACTATGCAGGAAGCGACGGACCGACCAGCCGCTGCCGGGCGGAAATCGACCGGCGCAATTACTCCGGCGGCGAAGCCGTGCGTTTCGGGCCGCGCGATTCCGGCGGCGGTGCGACGGCAGGTATGGCAGCGGGATGGTGGCCGCTGCAGCTATCTCGATCGGCAGACCGGACGCCGCTGCAACTCACGACATCTGATCGAGATAGACCACATTCTCCCCTACGCGCTTGGCGGTGGTGCTGATCTTGGGAACCTCCGATTGGTCTGTCATGCCCATCATCGCTATCGGCACGCGCCGCACGGCTGAACGGTGCCTCACGGAGGATCAGCCCCGAGGCTATCGTGATCGTCACTCAGCAGTCGGAGCAACCCGACTGTCCCTCGGCCGCTGCATGAGTCGTTCGCGCACGCCGCTCTGATCCTCTTGCGTTGCCTGGACGCGACGGAGTACATCTGCGGCCTCGGTGTCACAGCGGCGCATGTACTCGTCGATCTGTTCCCGATGCGTCACGCAATAGGCCAGCACGGCGTATACGTCCGGAAGACTCAGCGTGTCATAGGACTGGACGATCGTCTCGGGAGTGGCGCCACACTGAAACGCTTGTACGACGACCTCCAGCAACACATGGGTGTCGCCTATGCGCAGGACGCCGGCTGGATCCTCCCTGAGGGGGACGGTGACTGGCTCCACGGCCGGCACGCCGGAGTGTGGTGGACTTGCCATTCCAGAGGTGACGATAGCGTTCCGTCATCCCGATCGCAAACGTCGGGGCTGTCGGGGCTGTCGGGTCGAAGCCGGTCGTCGCTACACGGGAGAAGCGTGGCGTCCGTTCCTGTTATCGTCGCGACGTGATCGTGACCGACGCATCGGGGCCGAGGTGAGCCAGCGTTCAGGTTCACTCGGTCCGGTCGGGGAGGCGGAGCGGGTCGAAGTCGTCGACGTGCTGCGCGGGTTCGCACTGTGCGGGATCCTGTTCGTCAACATCATGTGGTTCAAGGCTCCGGGGAGCCTGGGCGGCTTCGGGTACGAAGGGCCGCCGCTCGATCGGCTGGTCGCCGCGGGCGTGTTCGCCCTGGCGCAGGCCAAGTTCTTCACGCTGTTCTCGTTCGTGTTCGGGTGGGGCTTCGCCACCCAGTTCCTGCGCGCCGAGGAGCGCGGCGCCGCCGCCGGCTTTCCCCGGCGGTACCTGCGCCGGTCCGCGATCCTGGGCCTGATCGGGGTCGTCCATATCGTATTGCTCTCGGAAGGGGACATCCTCCTCCTCTACGCCGTCATCGGGCTGCTGCTGCTCCCGCTGCGCCGCGCGCGGCCGGAGATCCTTCGCCGGTGGGTGAAGTGGCTGCTGATCGTCCCGGCAGCGGCGGCGCTGCTCATGACCGGAGCGCTGGCGCTGGGGCGGGCGGCTCCCGAGGGCGCGGCGGAGATCGTCGCCAGCGATCGCGAGACCGCGGAGGAGTTCCGCAGCGCGGCTCGGACCACGACGGCTGCCTATCTCGACCCGGCGTTCGCGCGCTCGGCGGTGACCCGCGTCGAGAACTACGGCCGCAACGCCTGGATCCAGCTCTTCCTGGCGCCGACGGTGCTGGCCATGTTCGTGCTGGGGCTGGCCGCCGGCCGCCGCCACCTCACCCCTGCCATCGCGGACCACCGCGCTCTGCTCAGGCGCGTGCTCGCTTGGGGCCTGGCGATCGGGCTGCCGGTGGCGGTGCTGTCGGCCGCGGGCGCCAGTCTGCTGCCGACGCTGAGCGCTCTGATGTGCGTGTGGGTGAACGGAACGGTCGCGGGCCCGCTCCTGGCGATGGCCTACGGCTCCGGCATCGCGCTGCTCTGGCAGCGCGCCGGCTGGCAACGCGTGCTGCGGCCGCTGGCGGCCATGGGCCGGATGGCGCTGACCAACTACGTCCTGCAGTCGGTCGTCGCGACCCTGCTGTTCTACGGGTACGGCCTGGGCCTTGCGCGGCGCGTTTCACCCTCCCTGGCGATCGTGATCGTCCTCGCCATCCTGGCCGGGCAACTCCTGGTCAGCGGCTGGTGGCTGCGCCGCTACCGCTTCGGTCCCGCCGAGTGGCTGTGGCGGACCCTGACCTACGGCGTCCGCCAGCCGCTTCGACGGGCCGCGGCCTGAGCTTTGACCCAAGTCCGGGCATCCCATAGATTCCGTGGGAGGCCGGAACGCACGGCCAGCCCCCCGTTTGAGATCCTGGAGGCACCATGAAGGTCCGCGCCGTTCTCGCTATTCTCGGCATCGCTCTCGTCCCCGTCCTTGCCCCGGCGCAGGAAGAGAACCGGGGATACGACAAGACCGATCCGATCGTGCTCGCGGTCGATCGGGAGTACTCCGGCACGACGGACTCCGACCGGGAACGCAAGTACTTCATGGCGTACGTGGAAGCGGACGCCGAGTACCGGCTCGACATGACCGGACTCTCCGTCGATCTCGACATCTACTACCTGGGATCGGACGACACCTTCCTGCGCGACTCCGTCGGCCGGTCGACCAACGCCGAGGATAACGACGAGCGCATCCAGTTCACGCCGAAGGAGGATGCGGCGTACTTCATGCTCCACAACTACGACTACAAGGAGTCGGAGTTCAGACTCCTGCTGACCAGGAGCGAGGCCTATGTCGACGAGGTCGCATCGCTGTCGCCGATCCGACTGCACGGCGAGGTCAGCTACGGGGGGCAGGTGGGCAGCCGATCGAGCCTGTACGAGCTGGGCGGCCTGACCCCCGGATCGACCTACCGCATCGCCATCGACGGCCTGCAGGTGAACGCCGACCTGCTGGTCTTCTCCGATCCGCTGTACCGGGACGAGCTCGGGCGCTCGAACAAGCGCTACACCGAGGGCGACTTCGTCACGGTCTCGACCGACCGCGACGTCCTCTACGTCGAGGTGCGGGGACAACACCGTTCCGGAACGCCGTTCACGCTGACCGTCGAAGAGCGCGACCGACTGCAGGATCAGGGCTCCGAGGAGGAGCCCATGGAGGTCCCGGTAGGCGAGGAGGTCGCGTCCGAGGTGGGGCAGGACAGAAGCTACTACTTCTTCGCGGCGACGCCCGGCCGACCCTACACCATCAAGCTGCTGTCGCCGACGATGGATGCCGATCTCTACCTGCACGGCGATGCCGGGTTCGACGACGTCCAGGAGATGTCCGACAACCTCCGGGGAGAGGACGAGGTCGTGTCGCTGACCGCCGAGAGCGACGCCGTCCACTTCTCCGTGGACGGCCGTCACACCAAGGGATCGGGAGCCAACTTCGAGCTGCACGTCATCGAGGAGACCCTCGACAACGAGGGCGAGGAGCAGGAGCCGCTGACGATCGCCGGCGCCAGCCGCGCCGGACAGATGCAGGCCGAGGGGGACAGCTACTACCGGATCCCGGTGGTCCCCGGCAGGATGTACCTGATCAAGGTGACCCAGCAGGAAATCCGCGGCACCTGGCGGTTCCACTTCTACGTCTACGATGACGAGATCCGCGGCCGGAAGCTGGCCTCGGCCGGCTACATCAACGGCAACGAGTACAAGTCAGCGCTGATCGAGAGCTTCTCCGGGGAGTGGCTCTACCTCCACGTCCTCTCCTACGACGAGGACTTCGGCAGCAACTTCACCGTCGAAATACAGGAGGTGCACCTGGCGGAAGCCGGGTGAGCCCGTGTCCCGCCGTCGTGCGCCGTCAGGCGTCGACTGCCTCGAAAGCGGTCACGTTGCGTTTCTCCCGGCTGAACTCCACGCCGATCAGGTGGATCGGCTCGCCCCGGCCGCGATACTTGTCCGCGTATCCGCGTTCCCGTAACTGTGCGAGCGCCGAGCCCGGGGGCGTCATCTCCACCACCTTGAACTCGAACAGATACACGTGCCCGCCGGTCCGCACCGCCATGTCCAAGCGGCCGTGGCTGCTCGACTCCTCGACCACGATCCCGTAGCCGAGCGCCGCGAAATAGGAGTAGAACACGCTCGCGTAGTAGCCCTCGTAGTTGGCGATGTCGTTGTTGGTGTGCCATTCGTAGGGGATGCTCGCGAAGAAGGCATGGAACAGCTCCTGCAGGCCGGCGCAGTCGTGCGCGGCAAGCAGCCGCGCCAGGCTGATGCTGTTGTCCGTCTGTCGCCCGGTATCCTGCACCAGGTGCCGCAGCAGCACCCGGTTCAGGCTCTGCCGGACCTCCCGGTTCGGGTAGCCCAGCCGATACAGGGCCTCCTCGCCCAGGCGCTCTTCGCCGGTGATGGTCAGATAGCCTGGAACAGCAGCGCTTCGGTGCCGATGTGGCCGACGTCGAACGCCGACAGCAGGTCCTCCGTGCTCATCGTGTCGCCCAGTGATACCGAGGAGACGCGGCGTTCGAACAGCGTCTCCACCAGGAACGCGGGCGTGCCGGTCTCGAACCAGTGGGCGGCGAACTTGCGGCGGCGCAGCAGCAGCAGCACGTCGTAGGGGTTGTACACCTTGTCGGAGCCGAGCCAGCTATAGCCGCTGTACCATTCGCGTACCCGTTCCCGGTCGAGTCCGGCGAGCTCCGGGGCGAACACCGTGTCCAGATCGTCCTCGGTGTAGCCGCAAATGGACGAGTACACCGGATCGAGGGTGAGGTCGGTGAGGTTGTTCAGCTCGGAGAACAGGCTCACCTTGGAGAACTTGCTCACCCCGGTGAGGAACGTGAACCGCACGTGTGCGTCGCTTGCCTTGATCACTCCATACACGCCGCGCAGGTAATCCCGGTTGGCGCGGGCGGTCTGCGGATCCTCCATCGCGTCCAGGATCGGCTTGTCGTACTCGTCGACCAGCACCACGACCTGCCGGCCGGTCTGTCCGTGCAGCGCTTCGAGCAGATACGCGAACCGGCCGGGGCCCGTCAGGTACTCGGACACCACCCCCGTTCGCCGCTCGGCAGCGGCGAGCTGCTCCATGACGTTGGCTTCCAGCAGAGCCGTCTCCTTGAAGCTGCCGCCGGCAAAGTCCAGCCGCACCACCGGATATTGAACCGACCAGTCGTGGCCGGCGTGGATGTGGAGCCCCGCGAACAGCGCCTCGTTGCCCTCGAACAGCTCCTTCAGCGTGTCCAGGAACAGGCTCTTGCCGAACCGCCGGGGGCGCGACAGGAAGTAGTGCGTGCCCTCGTCCAGCAGCCGCTCGATGTAGGCGGTCTTGTCCACGTAGTAGCAGTCCCGTTCGCGCAGCGTGCGAAAGGTCTGCATGCCGATCGGCAGCCGGCGCCGGGTCACCGCGTCATCCTAACCCTGCTCCCGGAGGCGCTCAAAACCGGACAGATTGCTCGTCGCGAGGGCCGACGCTCCGATGCCGGTACTGAAGCGCTGCTGACGCCGAGGCCATTGTCAGTGGTAACGGGCACCTCGCCGACACGGTTGCCGCCGGGGTGCTCGATCGGAAGCGATCATGGACGACCCGGCATACAAGCGACTGCTCACCCACCGACGCATCGTCAGGGACCTGCTCATCGGGTTCATCGCCCCGTTGCGCCCCGCCGGCTGGGCCGATGCGCTCGACTTCGCCACCCTCCGCGACGGCGCTACCGAGAACGTCACCGACGCCCTGCGTCGGCTCCTCGGTGACGTGGTCTGGTCGATCGACCGCAGCGACGGCCGCGACGGGGTGCAGACGCTGCACGTGGTCATCGAGAATCAGTCGAGCGTGGACTACTCGATGCCGCTGCGGTTCCTGAACTACACCAGCCTGCTCTACCAGCGGCTGTACCATGACCGCACCACGTGGAGCAAGGACGATCGGGCCGATCCGGTGCTGCACGTGGTGGTGTACAACGGCGACAAGCGATGGGACGCGCCGCTGACGCTCGCCGGGCTGGTG
>JAPPNY010000135.1 GCA_028818385.1 Spirochaetaceae bacterium | reverse complement strand
TTGGCCTCTATCCTCTCAGTAATCCGGCTATCTCGGTGGTTTTGCAAAAGGCTCTATCGACATGTTAAGGCACCGGCTTGACGGGTCAACGCCCCGGCCGCGGCTCATTGCCGAATCGGCCCCTGCGGATGCCCTGACTGCCATACGCCCGTGTAGTATCGGGCGTCGCCGAGCGCCGGTCAAGCCCCGGGGAGGCAGGCCGTGGGCCCGGGGGGTGCCCCGAGGAGCCGTCCTCCATGAGGAACCCTGCCTCGGCGCCCTCGAAGAGCCCATGGCCGGCGCGAGCCGCGCGGCGAGACTCGTTGACAGCGCGCAGTGCGCAACGGGTATTCTTGAGGTCCGGAGGATTTCATATGTTCAAGAAGATTTCGTTGCTCGCGGTGACGGCCGCGGCAGTCGCGCTGGCGCTGACGTCCTGCGTCAAGGCGCCGGTATCGGGCTTGCTGGATACGAAGGGTCTCGACGGCAGCTGGAGGTTCGGACCGTCGCTCACGATACCAGTGGCTTTGGAGGCGGAGGTCAAAGGTACCTCGGTCACGGTGACCATAGGCACGGGAATGGCGCCGATCAGCATGCACGAGGATCTCGCCGCGGTCACGAAGCTGGTGGTGGTGGGTACCCTGACCGAGGACGCGGAGGAGAACACCTTCACGCTGATGTTGGCCGAGGGCGATTCGATCATGGCGATGGTGGCCGTTCCGGACGCCTTCAAGCACGCGACGGAAACGGTAGCGGAGGCGGCGGTCAAGACGATGGTCGAGGCGGCTCAGAAAGGAACCGTGATGATCACCCTCAACAGCGACGAAGATCCCGATACCCTGGTGGTCCAGGGCTCGTTCATCGAGGCGCTGCTCACGGCCTCCGGGCTCCCGCCCGCGCCGATGGGGCTGATGGCCACGCGGATCATCGAGTAGCGATTCACTCGCGCGCGACGAGCCGCGCGCACCGGTCGTACCTGGCGTCGTCTCGGCCTGGGCGGGCCCGAGGCGGCGCCGGGCTCCTGAACCGTCGGCGTCAGCCGTCGGCGACCTCGAAGGCGGCGACCTTGCGGGCTCATCGTATCCCGCAAGGTCGGCAGCCTGACATGACGCGGGAGATCGGCCGTCAGGCGACGACCGGTCTCCCCAGCGGGACTGATCGGGAGTCATCGTGGAGGTCCTCGCTCCATGGCGCCCTGAAGCGTGGGCGCCGCCAGGAGCGCTATGGGGCGTGGACCTGAGCCGACCGCATAACGCTGCGGAGGACGGCACCCGTGGAGAAGCGCGCCTGGACCCGCCGCTGCAGGGCTGGAGCTGGTGGCGGGGAGTACCAGTCCAGCCGGCAGTGGCAGCGGACTCCTCGACCTTGAGTTCGCGGCCGAGCGCCGCGAAGAAGGAATGAACACGCTGGCGCAGGAGCCCTCGGCTACCTGTCGCCGGCCGGCCAACCGCACTTCAGAAGCGACCCTTTCACGCCACCGCCTGAACCGTCATGAAGACATTGCGCGTTCATCACCATTGAGGCGTGCTTCCCCGGGAGGGTGACGATTTCGGCCCACCGCCGCACCAGGGAGGAACGTGGCGACGAACTGAAGCGTGGGCGCCAGCGGGAGCGTTACCAGGGCATGGAACGAAGCCGAACGCACACCGCCCTCCGTGATACCGTGCCGTGAGGGGGAGAATGGCCCATGGCACGCTCAAGCCTGCTGCCGGCTCCCGCCCGGGTTGAGTATCCGTCCTCCGACGGCCAGCCCATGGCGGAGACCGATCACCAGCGCACCCCGCTGACGTATGCGGTCGACGCGCTGCGCTACCACTTCCGCGACCGCCCGGACGTGTACGTCTCCGGCAATCTGTTCATCTACTACCGGGAGGGCGATCCGCAGGCGGTGGTGGCGCCCGACGTCTTCGTGGTCATGGGCGCGGACAGCGCCGACCGCTCCATCTACCGGCTGTGGGAAGAGCCGAAGGGCCCGGACTTCGTGCTGGAGATCACCTCGCGCTCAACGCGCCGCGAGGACCAGGTGAGCAAGCGGGAGCTGTACCGCTCGCTCGGCGTGCGGGAGTACTGGCAGTTCGATCCGACCGATGACTACCTGGAGCCGCCGCTGCAGGGGCTGGAGCTGGTGGCGGGGGAGTACCGGCCGCTGCCGGCGCGGGAGCTGGCCGACGGCACGCGCGTGCTGGCGAGCGCCGTGCTCGGCCTGGAGCTGCGGGTGAGCGAGCGCGGGCTGCGTTTTCACGATCCGCAGACCGGACGGGACCTGCGGAATCTTGCCGAAGCGGAGTCGCGGCTCGCGCGCGAGACCGCGGCCCGCAAGGCGGCTGAAACGCGCGTCGCCGAGCTCGAGGCCCGATTGCGCCAGGCCGGGGGCAGCGATGGCGGGGTGGCTCCTCTTCTGCCGTGATCGTCAGGTAGCCGGTCTGGACAGCAACGCCTCCGTGCCGACGATGGGGTCAGCGGCGGTGCGGCCGCCGACGTCGGTCCGTGGCGCCACGGCCGATGGGGCCGCTATCAGGGGTGTCGCGCCGTCGGGGCGCGATGAGTCCCGGTAGTGGTATCGTGGGAGAAGGCGGCATGGCGGTATCGTTCGACACGCACAAGGCGGTGACGCGGCTGCGCCGGAAGGCGGGCTTCGATGAGAACCAGGCGGTGGCGGTGGTGGAGACGGTTTCCGACCTGCTCGTGGACAACCTCGCCACCCGTGAGGACCTGGGGGTTCTGCGCAGCGACATGAAGGCCGATATGGCGACCCTGCGCACCGAGATGAAGACGGACATGGCGACCCTGCGCAGCGACATGCACGCCGACATGGCGACCCTGCGCGGCGAGATGAAGGCCGACATGGCGGCCTTGCGCGGGGCAATGAAGGCCGACATGGCAGCCTTGCGCGGGGAGATGCACGCCGGGCTGGAGTCGGTGCGGGGGGAGATGCACGCCGAGCTGACGGCCGTGCGTGGAGACCTGGAGAAGAGCGAGGTCGGGTTGCGCGGCGACATCGCAACGTTGAGAGCTGACCTGACGGCCGAGCTGCACCGGCAGGGGCGGCGCATGACCACGCGCCTCGGCGCGGTAGCCGTGGCGGCGGTCGGGATCATGGCCGCCTTCGACAAGCTGTTGTGACGGCAGCACGGGAGTTTCGGCAGTGGCGGTGATGTTCGACACGCTCAAGGCATACACGCGGCTGCGTGATGGCGGCTTCGACGAGAGACAGGCCACGGCGCTGGTGGAGTTGATCAGCGAGGTCCTGGCGGTCCGCGCCGCCGGCGATCGGATCGACTGGCCGCCCCGCGACCAGGGCGGACCCGAAGCGCCCGTCGGGCTTCGGCCGGGCAGCGCAACGGCCACCGAGAGGCCTTAGCCTCCGGCGATTCCCGTGATCGTCAGGTAGCTGGACGCTCCCCGGTGGTCGAGCCCAGGGGGCGTCGACACCGTGGATCTTCGCTTCGCGGCCCCTTGAAGCGTGGGCGCCGGCGGGAGCGTTACCAGGGCGTGAACGAAACCGACCGCACACCGCCCGCCGTGATACCTTGCCGTGAGGGGGAGAATGGCCCATGGCACGCTCAAGCCTGCCGGCTCCCGCCCGGGTTGAGTATCCGTCGTCCGACGGCCAACCCATCGCGGAGACCGATCACCAGCGCACCCCGCTGACCTACGCCGTCGAGGCGCTGCGCTACCACTTCCGGGACCGCTCCGACGTGTACGTGTCCGGCAACCTGTTCATCTACTACCGGGAGGGCGATCCGGTTGCCGCTGATCGTGCCGCTGGTACTCTATCAGGGAGCCCAGCCATGGCAGCACGAACGGGAGTTCGCCGCGCTGTTCGCCGATGTGGCGCCGGAGTGGCGTTGGGTGCCGCGGTTCGAGCATGTGCTGATCGACCAGACGCGGCAGAGCCCGGACTCGGTGCCGGGGGGGCTGGCCGCGCGGCTGGCGCAGGTGGCGATGATGGCCGCGTTCCGGCAGGCGCGCGAGGACCTGCTGGAGTCGGCGACGCGGCTGATGGGAGAGCTGTACCGTGCGATGGGATTCGATGCGGTGACCAAGCACGTCGAGTACGTGCTGGCCACGCAGCCCGACGAGTATCGCTCGGTATTCGTCGATGCGCTGCGGCGTAACGTTCCGGGTCGCGGGGGAGACGTGATGAACTACGTGGAGCAACTGATCGAACGAGGCCGTCGGGAAGGTCGCCAGGAGGGGCGCCAGGAAGGTCACCGGGAAGGAAAGCTGGAAGGTCGCCTGGAAGGAAAGCTGGAAGGACAGATTCGAACCATCGAGGGATTGCTGGAACGGGATCTTTCTTGGCCGATCATCGAAGCGGCCACCGGCATTGACGAAGCCGCCTTTCGGAGGTTCAAGCGACAACTCGACGCTGCGGAGGACGGCGACACGTAGAGAAGCCCTCCCGAGCTTCGCCGCCCCTTTGAAGCGCGGGCGTCGGCGGGAGCGTTACCAGGATACGGAACGCAACCGACCGCACACCGCCCTCCGTGGTACCCTGCCGTGATGCGTAGGATGGCCCATGGCACGCTCGAGCCTGCCCTCGGTTCCCGCCGAGGTTGAGTATCCGTCGTCCGACGGCCAACCCATCGCGGAGACCGATCACCAGCGCACCCCGCTGGCCTACGCCGTCGACGCGTTGCGCTGTCACTTCCTCGACCGCCCGGACGTGTACGTGTCCGGCAACCTGTTCATCTACTACCGGGAGGGCGATCCGCAGGCGGTGGTGGCGCCCGACGTCTTCGTGGTTGTGGGCGCGGACAGTGCCGACCGCTCGACGTACCGGCTGTGGGACGAGCCGAAAGGCCCGGACTTCGTGCTGGAGATCACCTCGCGCTCAACGCGCCACGAAGACCAGGTGATCAAGCGGGAGCTGTACCGCTCGCTGGGCGTGCGCGAGTACTGGCAGTTCGACCCGACCGACGACTACCTGGAGCCGCCGCTGCAGGGGCTGGAACTGGTGGCGGGGGCGTATCGGCCGTTGCCGGCACGCGAGCTGGCCGACGGCACGCGCGTGCTGGCGAGCGCCGTGCTCGGCCTGGAGCTGCGGCTCCGCGAGCGGGGGCTGCGTTTTCACGATCCGCAGACCGGACGGGACCTGCGGAATCTTCCCGAAGCGGAGTCGCGCGTGGCCGAGCTCGAAGCCCGGCTGCGCCGCGAAGAAGGAATGAACACGCCGGCGCAGGAGCCCTCGGCTACCTGTCGCCGGCCGGCCAACGGCACTTCAGAAGCGACCCCTTCACGCACCGCCTGAAGCGTCACGGATACAACGCGCGTAATCACCATCGAGGCGCGCTCCCCCGGGAGGGTGACGATTGCGGCCCACCGCCGCACCAGGGAGGAATTCGTGGCGACGATGTCTTCAAGCGGGCGGCACCGCACCCCGTGTTATGGTTCGGTGCTCCGAGAGAAATGACCTACACCATCGATACGATACAGGATCTGGTCCGAGTGCTGGACGAGCATCCGCAATGGCTGGACGCCCTGCGTGCGCGGCTCCTGCCGCCGGCGGTGCTGCGCCTGCCGGAGCAGCTCGCGGACCTTGCCGCGCGGGTGCAGGAGGTCGCGGAACAGACCAGGCGGTTCCAGGCCGCCACCGAGCAGCGGTTTGACAGTTTTGAGCAGCGGTTCGACGGATTGGAGCAGCGGTTCGACGGTTTGGAGCAACGGTTTGACGGTTTGGAGCAGCGGTTCGACGGTCTGGAGCAGCGGTTCGACGGATTGGAGCAGCGGTCCGACGCCATGGAGCAACGGCTCGACCGTCAGGACCAGCGCCTGGGACGTGTGGAAGTACTCCTTGGCCGGGCCATCGACGACCTTGGAATGCTCAAGGGTGCGCGCGCCGGCGACGTCGCCGGCAAGGAAGCGGGCCTGATCGCGCGGGACGTCGGACTGCACTACCGCAGATCACTGACCGGCACCGAGCTCGCGAGCCTCTCGGATGCCGTCGACACGACCGGCATCGCCGCCAACGAGCTTCGCAGCTTCCACCAAGCCGATCTGATCTTCGAGGCGACCGACCGCGAAGGCGATCTCCAGTACGTCGCCGTGGAAGCCTCCTGGACCGTCAACGGCAGGGACACCGCGAGGGCGATCCGCAATGCCGGGTTGCTCGCGACGTTTACCGGCCGCCGCAGCCACGCGGTGGTAGCGGGAGTGCGCCGGGACGACCGTATTCGGCACAGAGTCGATGCGGGCGAGGTGTTCTGGTACGAACTGACCCCGGAGTCCATGCACGCGCACTGACCGAGTCTACGCAGTTCGGTTTTCGCCACCATGCGGTTGAAGCGTGCGGCCAACCCATCGCGGAGACCGATCACCAGCGCACCCCGCTGGCCTACGCCGTCGACGCGTTGCGCTGTCACTTCCGCGACCGCCCGGACGTGTACGTCTCCGGCAATCTGTTTATCTACTACCGGGAGGGCGATCCGCAGGCGGCCGAGGCGCGCGTGGCCGAGCTCGAAGCTCGGCTGCGCCAGGCCGGCGCCCCGGTCTGACGGCCCCGTCCGGCGCGTCCGGGTCCCGACTCACCGTCAGGGCGCCGGCCGCCGATATATAGGGCGTGGCGTTGCGCCCCGATCATGCAGGGGCGCGCTTGAAGGGAGGCTGCCATGCCCACTGAACTGACGAACCTGCTGACCGCCGAAACGATCGTGATCGTCGCGGTGGCGGCGCTGGCCGGCCTGGTGGCGCTGGCGCTGCTGCAGGGCGCCGGACTGCGGCGCCGGGTCGACGACATGCTGCAGGAGGACACGGCCGCCTACGCGACGCTGCGCACCGCCGCGGAGCGGGTCGCCCGGATCGAGGCGGGGACCCTGCCCACCGGGCACGAGGATCTGCGCATCGCGGTCGCGCCGGAGCTGAGCGAGCGGCTGGAAGAGGCCGCCCGGCGCGGCGGCGTGTCGCTGATGACCGCCGCGCGCGCGGCGCTGGAACGGGGGCTGGCCTCCGAAGAGGCCGAGCGGCGGCAGCCGCGCGAGCTGGCCGCGCCGGCGGCGATGGCGGTGGAGCCGGTCGAGCGCAACGGCCACTGAGCGGCGTCAGCCGGGCATGCGGTAGCCGACGCCGCGCTCGGTCAGGATGTAGGCCGGGTTGGCCGCGTCGTCGCCCAGGCGGCGGCGGAGCTTCTTGACGAAGGTGCGCACCAGCTCCGTGTCGTCGGTTTCCGCGCGGCCCCACACCTGCCGCAGCAGCGTGGCGCAGGTCGTCACCCGTCCCGCGTTGAGCGACAGGACGCGCAGCAACTCGTACTCGGTGGCCGTCAGCCGCACCGGCCGGCCGGCCACGGTCACCTGGCGCCGCTCGTAGTGGATGGCCAGGTCCCCGGTCACGAACGGTTCGGGTTCCGCCCGCGCCCGCAGGGCCGCGCGCACGCGCGCCGTCAGCTCCGTCGATGAGAACGGCTTGACGATGTAGTCGGCGGCGCCGGTCTCCAGCGCACGCGCGATCGTCTCGTCGCGGCCGTACCCGGAGATGAAGATCACCGGCTGGTCGGCCAGTTCCGGAACCCGCTCCATCAGCTCGATGCCGTCGGTCCCGGACAGCATCAGGTCCAGCAGCACTAGCCGCGGCTTCTCCGTGCGGATCAGGCGGGACACGTCCCGGTGGTCGCCCGTGACGACCGGGGCATAGCCGGCCGCGGAGAGCGCGTTGCGCACGTAGTACAGCGCCTGCGGGTCGTCGTCGACCACCAGGATGCGCTCCGCGTCGCGCCGCCGCCGGGCGGGCCGCGGACGGTCGGGGGGCATGCCGGCCTCGTCCCCGTCCGCCGCCGGCAGCGTGAAGGTGACCCGCGTCCCCTGGCCGGCTCCGCCGCTCTCGGCACGGATGCGCCCCCCGTGCGCTTCCACCAGCCCCTTGCAGATGGACAGCCCCAGGCCGAACCCGATGCCCGGCTCCCGCTCGCCGTTGCCGGCGAACTTGCTGAACAGGTGCGGCAGCCGTTCCGGCGGCACGCCCCGCCCCTCGTCCGCGACCGAGATCGCCACCTGCAGCCCGTCGCGCAGCGCCTCCACCCGGATCGGCGAGGAGCCCGGGGAGTACGCGGCCGCGTTCGCGAACAGGTTGTTCAGCACCTGCTCGATGCGCCGCCGGTCGGCCATCACCGGCGGCAGGTCCGGCGGCAGGTCGAGCAGCACCTGGTGCGCGCCGCCGCCGCTCAGGAACGTGGTGCGCGCCTGGTCCACCAGCGCGGTCACCTCCGACGGCTCCGGGCACACCGAGAGCGTGCCGGTCTCGATGCGCCCGGCGTCCAGCAGGTCGCCGATCAGCCCGCTCATGCGGTCGGCCTGATTGTCGATGATGCGGAAGAACTGCAGCATCTCGGCCGGGGCCAGGCCCGGCGAGGCGCCCAGCACCGTCGCCGCCGAGCCCTTGATCGAGGTCAGCGGCGCCCGCAGCTCGTGGCTGACCAGGCCCAGGAACTCCGCCCGCGACCGCTCCAGCTCCTGCAGCGGCGCCATGTCCTGCATGGTGACCACCAGCGACTCGGCAGCCCCGTCCGCCGATCTGATGGGCGTGGCGTTGACCAGCACCGTGGTGCTGCCCCCGCCAGGCACCGAGAGCACGACTTCCTCGGCGCGCACCGTCCCCAGGCTCCGCAACGCCAGGGCCAGGCTGGCCTCGGAGAGCGCTACTTCGCGACCGTCGGCGCGCCGCACGATCAGCACGTCCTTGAGCTGGTCCACCGTGACGCCCGTCGTGCTCATGCCCTCCACGATCCGCCGCGCCTCGCGATTGCGCAGCACCGGACGGCCGGTGCGCAGATCGATGACGACGACGCCGATCGGCGAGGTCTCCACCAGCGCCTCCAGGTCGGCGCGCGCCCGCCGCTCGGCGCGGTGCGCGCGCGCGTTGACGATCGCCGCCGCCGCCTGCGAGGCGAACAGCACCAGCACCTCTTCGTCCTCGTCCGTGAACTCCCGGCCATCTTCCTTCCCGCCGAGGAAGAAGCTGCCGACCCGCACGTCCCGATGGAGTATCGGCGTGCCCAGGAAGCTCGGCCGGCATCACCGGGTCCGTGGTGTAGCCGAGCGAGCGCACGTAGGCGGCGAGATTCGGGAGCCGGACCGGGCCTGGAAGCCCGTTCAGGTGGTCGAAGAAACGCAGCGCCTCGGGCCCCCACTCCTCCAGCCGCCGGAGATCGGCGGCGGTGAGGCCGGACGTGACGACGTCATCCAGGATCGCGTCGTCCCCGGAAGTGATCATGCCCCGCGCGGCGCCGGTCAGCGCGATGGCGCTCTCCAGGACCTCGCGCAGCACGGTGTCGACGTCGAGGCTGGCATTGATGCGCAGGATGGCCGCGCTCAACCCGGAGATGCGCTCGCGCAGCGCCTGGTTCTCACGCAGGAGGTCGTCGCGGGGACGCACGGCGGCCGATCATACCGGGAATTCACGAAAGAATCACAATTATTCACCGCATGGCCACTAACCGTTCACGGACATGCGCCCTGTCCGATGTATGCTCGGTCCGTGGACCCCGCCTCCCTGTTGGCCGCGGCGGGTTTCGCGCTGGCCGTGGCCATCGTCGTCCGCGAGATCCTGGTGAAGGGCGTGCCGAGCACGCGCGTGCCGGGCCCGGGCGTGCCGAGCACGCGCCGGCAGCGGGGGGCGCCTGCGGAACGCCCGCCGTCCGCCGGCTCGGCGGCGGCGGGCCCGGGGCGGCGCCCCCGCCCGGGGCGTTGGGATTTATTTTGGGGCGGGGGGGGGGGGACGGGGGGGGGGGCGGGCGGGGGGGGGGGGGGGGGGGGG
>JAPPNY010000100.1:3237-9770 GCA_028818385.1 Spirochaetaceae bacterium | reverse complement strand
CGCGTCCGTGTTTCTCCCATGCCAACGCCGGTCCGACCCGGCCGGTGGGGAAGCTGGGCGTCAGGTCGTGGCGAACTGTCGAACCGGAGTCTCCTCGCGGTTCGTCAAAGCCTGCCAGAGGTCGTACTGCATCTGCTGCTGCAACCAACTCTCCGGGCTGCCGCCGAATGCCTGTGACAGCCGGATGGCCATTTCGGGAGAGATTCCGAGACGTCCGTTGAGCAGCAGGGAAAGCGTGTTCCGGGACACTGCGAGCCCCTTCGCGGCCTCGGTGACGGTCAGACCGAAGGGCTCCAGACACTGCCGCCTGATGAAGGCGCCGGGATGGGGCGGATCGTACATCAGCATGGTGACACCTCCCTAATGATAGTCCACGTAGTCGACATCGACGACGTGGCCGTCCTCGAAACGGAACACCACACGCCAGTTGGCGCGGACCGTGACGCCCAGAAACCGGCACGGTTTCCTTTCAACGAATGCAGCCGGAAGCCGGGCAGGATCATGTCCCCAAGCGCGGTCGACGCCGTACTGGGCTGTGACGAGGGTCTGCTGGAGTTCATCGCCGGCGAGGACCTGCCTTCTGCGGCGGACGGCACGCCAGCGGAGGAGGACTTCGTCACCGGGACGCTGACGGGTCACCGCCTACGCGTTTCTGTTGACGACGGACCGCTATCCGCCGTTCTGGCTGGGCGAGTAGCGTGCGCGCCGCGGCTCATCGGCGCGGCCGCCGCGGCCATCGTGTGCGCCGCCTCCATGTTCGCGCAGGAGAGTACGGCGACGTGGGTGTACGAGTCGGTCGCACCGGCGGTGGTGTTCGTCGAGACCGACGGCGGCTCCGGCAGCGGGCTGCTGCTCGCATCGAACGCCGTGCTGACCGTCGCGCACGGGGTTTACCCGTATCGTTCGGCGCGCATCGTGTTTCCGCCGGGCACGGAGGTGCTCGACGTTCCGGTGATCGGTTGGGATCTCATGACCGACGTCGCGGTGCTCGGCCCGATCTCCGACGCCACGCCGGAGCCGCCGCCGATGGGGTTCCCGGACGGGCTTCCGGTCGGCGCTGAGTTGTTCGTGATCGGCTACCCCCACGAGGAGGAGGAGTTCCCGCAGCCGGCCATCAGCCGGACGCTCCTGTCACGTAACCGCCTCTGGCCCGGTCAGCAGGTCACCTATCTGCAGACGGACGACGCGCTCGACGGCGGACACAGCGGCGGCGTGCTGGTTTCCGCAGCAGGCGAGGTGGTCGGCATCGCTCTGTACTCGCACGGCCACTTCGGACTCGCCCTGTCGATCGCCGACGCGCTGTCGCGCGCATCCTCACTGCTGGCGGGCGAGGACCCGGCGGGCCTCGGCGATCGCGGGTGGTGGCGGAGCACTGGGCAGGCCATCCCGATTCGCTTCGAGCTGGCCACGCTGTGGTCGACGATCCGACTGGGCAAACCGGATGCTACACGTTGACGATGCGCCGCGACGCACGGGATCACGACGACTCCGCGACAGAGTGACGAACCTCAGGAGCGCATGAAGATACCGCGGCTGATCAGCTTGCGGCGTATCGCGGGCGTCAGGTCGGCCCCTTCGACGAGTTCCACGACGCTCTCCGACAGCGGACGGCCTCGCTTGCCTGCCGCCGCCAGCACGTGGGCGGCGGTCTCCGCGTCGCCGCAGTCGACCACCACGGCGGGGCGGACCTCGATCCAGCGCACCTCGGCCGCCCAGTCCCGGATCTGGCGGCTCACGTTGGCCGGCAGAGGCTGCTTCGACAGGTCGCCGGCCGCCGCGATCACCTGTTCGGCATCCTGGCCGGCCGTCACCGCCCGCTGGATCGACGCCCGGTTGATGACGAACAGCGTACCCACCGCATCCGGTCCCTTCATCGCCGCCGTCGGTGCGGCGAACACCCGCGCCCGAACCTGGTCGGTGGGTGAAGGCGAGAGGAAGACGATCTCAAAATTGGGCTGAACGATGACGTCGCCGGTGTCCGCCGACGCGTCGAGGTCGAAGTCGTCGGCCTCGCCGAGCAGATAACGGCCGATGTCGGTCATGCGGAAGCCGGCATCTCCTTCGGTCACGGGGCCGAGCGCGATGCCGCCGAGCGGAATCAGTCGCTCGTGGACGAACGCCAGGAGCGTCGATCCCCAGACCCGCTCGGCGATCACGCTCCCTTCGGAGTCCATGGCCTGTTCGTAGCCCATGACGTGTGTGCGCTCCAGCAGAGGATTGCGCTCCTCGGCGTGGAAACGGACGAACGCCTGCAGGTCGAGGATCGACTCCCGGCCGACCGCGCGGAAGGCATCGACCACACCGCGCTCCGGACTGCCGACGAACCAGCTCATGCCGTGGACATGCGGCACGAAGTTCAGCGGCACCGCCTCGGGGTCCTCTGCATACCACGGATCGAGGAACTCGTGGCTCTCCTCGGGGCGGAGCATCGCATCCTCGCGTAGCAGGTCGAGGATCTCCTTGAGCCGTTCCTTGGCCGGTCGCGTCAGCCACCGGCGGCCTTGATCGGTTACCACGAGCTTGCGATTGGTGCCTGCTCCTTCCTGCGCCGTCGCCAATCGCAGGGAGAGTGCGAAGTGGGCTGCGCGTGCGACGCGTCGGTCCGGGTTCAGCGGCGCGAACTCGGGGGCGATCCATGCCGGCACTGCAGAGAGTGAGGCGCCGACCGCACGGAGGTTGCGGGCGAACAGGTGGTAGGTTCCCGACTTCAGTCTGGGAGGTTCGGCGATCGCGTCCAGCAGCAGCGTCGCGATGTCCTCGACCAGCAGCGGCCGGCACAGCAACTCTACGCTGCGGAACGTGCTCTCGCGGGGTGACGCGGCGCGACCGCGCCGCAGGCGGTGGAGGATCGGCGGCCAGATGCAGACGAACGGCAGCAGCGCCGCGTCGGCGACGATCAGCAGCAAGGCCTCGCGGAAGGCGAACTCCAGCCCGGCTGCCAGGGTGTCGCGGTGCGAGCGTTCGCCGGCCGCTTCGAACAGATCGCTGACGGCGATAGGTCCGCCGTGTGCGACCACCGCGTCGATCAACTCCTTGGCGGTGCTGACGG
The DNA here is from genome assembly GCA_028818385.1 of Spirochaetaceae bacterium. The sequence continues at coordinate 6,721 of JAPPNY010000100.1, read as the reverse complement.
CGGCCGGCGGCGCCTGTTGCCAGCGGCCGTCCGCGCCGAGCGCTGCACGCCGAGGACGGATGGCGCCGGCGGGCTCGGCGACGGCAGGAAGCCTGCGTGCCGCGCTGTAGTCGGCTTCGGTCATGCCGAGATGCAGGCCTTGTTCTTCCAGCCTGCTCTTGATCTCGGCAAGGGACTGGCGACCGAGATTGCGAGCCCTGGCGATCTCTTCATCGTCCTTCCTGGTAAGCTCGCCGATCGTGCTGATGCCCAGGTTCCTCAGGCAGTGCTCCGATCTCACCGAAAGGTCCAGAGCCGCGACAGGCGTATCGAGCAACGAGCGCAGCCGTTCGTCCCGTTGGTCCGGCTTGTCATGATCGGCTGTGCGGTCGTCGCCCCGCGCCGAGGAGTCGGGTTCGCCGTGCCAGTCCAGGAACTGGCGCCACCAGCCCGCACCGCTCATCTCGCTGGCAAGCTGATACCGGGTGCTGTGTGAACGCCGACGGCCGAGGCGCGAAACCTCGTCGCCAGTGTAGTGCTGCAGGAGGTAGTCCTTCAGCACCAGCACCGCGGCGGCGTCGCCGGTCGCGGCTTCGTCGGGAAACGGCCCTGCGCGGGACAGCTCGCGGAACAGAATCAACCAGAACCGCCTCGATTGCGGCACCTCGTGCCGGATCGCCTTCTTCCTGCGCACCGGCTCGAGCCATCCGAGCGCGATCAATTCCTCGTCCCTGGTTCGTGTCCAGTATTTGGCGGGAATGCGATCGATCAGGAAGCGGCGCTGCTCGATCGTCAGCGACTCCCATTTCGGCAGCAGGTCGAAGATCTCGTGCCAGTCGACGTCCAGCAGCTTCACGCGCTCGGCTCCCGCCGCGTCCCGCCGGCGTCGGCGATCGCCTCAGCTACCGCGGTTGTCGTCACCCGCTCCGCCTCCGGCGCGTCGACGATCGCGTACTCGTAGCCCTGTTCGCAGAGGAAGCGCTGCCGGTTCATGGCGAATTCCTGCTCCACGGTCGCCGTGCTCACCAGCGAGTAGAAGTGCGCCTGCGTGCCGTCGCTCTTGGGGCGCAGGATGCGGCCCAGGCGTTGCGCCTCCTCCTGGCGCGATCCGAAGGTGCCGGAGATCTGGATGGCGACGTTGGCGTCCGGCAGGTCGATCGCCAGGCTGCCGATCTTGCTGACCGCCAGGCAGCGGACCTCACCGTCCCGGAACGCCTGGAACAGTGCGTCGCGGCGCTTCTGCGATGAGGCGCCGGTGAGCACCGGCATGTCGAGCGCGTCCGCCACGCCCTTGATCTGGTCGACGTACATCGCCATCACCAGGATCCGGTCGTCGCGATGGAGGCTCAGCAGGGCGCGCACCAGCGCACGCTTGTCCGGGTTCTGAGCCGCAATCGGAAACTGCTGTCGAGGGCGGCCGCGGCGTACTCCATGCGCAGCGCTGGCGGCAGCGGCATGCGTATCTCCGTGCAGTGCGCGGTCGCCACCCAACCCTGGCGCTCCAGCTCGCGCCAGGGGACCTCGGCCTTCTTCGGCCCGATCAGGGCGAACACGTCCTCCTCCAGCCCGTCCTCGCGGACCAGGGTGGCGGTCAACCCCAGCCGACGCCGCGCCTGCAGGGCGGCGGTGATCTGGAATACCGGCGCAGGGAGCAGATGCACCTCGTCGTAGACGATCAGACTCCAGTCGGCGCGGTCGAACACCTCCAGATTGACCATCGGCTCGTCGCTGCGGCGGCGGTGGGTGAGCATCTGATAGGTGGCGACGGTGAGCGGCCGCAGCGCGCGCTGCGGGCCGGCGTAGATGCCGATCTGCTCCTCGGTCAGGGTGGTCTTGTCGAGCGTCTCGGCGATCCACTAGCCCGCCTCGTCGTCCGGCGGAAAGCCGGCACGGACCAGCGCCAGCTTCAGCAGCCCGCGGCGCTCGGCGTCGACCTGGAACGTGCGCCGGCCGGTGCGGTCGCCCAGCCACTTGGAGACGTCGCGGTTGCGGCGCGCGATCTCGATCGATTCGTCGTCGCGTGACTCGAGCATCAAGCCGTCGTCGTCTGCGATCAGCCGCAGCTTGCCGAAACGCGAGGCATGGGTCCTGATCTCGACGAGGGTGGCGTCCGGCACCGGGTAGCGGCTGAACTCGTGCAGGGTGGCGACGATGTCCTCCACCTTGACGCCGGCGGAACGGGCGTTCCAGATGGAGAGCGCCGTCATGCGATAGGTGTGGACGTGCTCGGGAGCCTTGATCAGCTCGGCGAAGGCGAGCAGGCGAGAGCGAGCCTCCTCGAACCGGGGGCTGGCCACCTCCAGCAGCAGCGTGTCGACACCCTGGACGATGAGCGGCTGATCGGAGGCCATCGGGAGGGCTCGATTATAGCGGACGAGGCGGAACAGGTTCGGCGACAGAGTATCCGAGGCTCTCGAACCCCTTGATGCGCTTGGCGCTCATGCGGGCCAACATCGGCACGTCACCGTCGACGTAGTCGTAGACGACCACCTCGCGCTTGGAGGGGTGGATGCGGTGCAGCCGGCCGGCGTATTGCGCGAGCGTCCCCCGCCAGGAGATCGGCATGGTCAGGAAGAGCGTGTCGAGCCGGGCGTCGTCGAATCCTTCGCCGACGTAGCGGCCGGTGGCGATCAGCACCCGTTCGTCCGCGTCGCCGATCGTCTCCAGCCGGTCCGTCATTTCCTTTCTTGCCTTCTGGCCCATGCCGCCGTGCAGCATCAGCACGTTGCGCGCGTGCCGCGACAGCCGCTCCGCCAGCAGTAGCGCGTGAGCCTTGCGTTCCGTCAGCACGATGGGCGATCGCTCGTCGGCCACGGCGCTCAGCACGTCCTCGAGAATCAACTCGTTGCGCTCTTCGTCTTCGGCGAGCGCCCCGTAGATCCTCTGGATCGGCGGTCGGTCGGGGTCCAACTCCTCAGGCAGCGCGAAGTTCGTGGGGCGGAGCGCCACCCGATGGCTGAACGGCCGCTTGGCGGCCTGCCGGCGGGCATCGACACGGTACCGGACCGGTCCGCACTGCATGAAGATGATCGGGTGATGCCCGTCCTTGCGGGTCACGGTCGCCGACAGGCCGAGGACGTACCGCGCCTTGCAGCGGCGCGCCACCGCCTCGAAGCTGACCGCCGACAGGTGGTGGCACTCGTCGACCACGAGATGTCCGTAATCGGCGACGATGTCGTCCACCTCATCCCTGCGCTCCCCTCTGCCGACGAGGCTCTGTATGACGGCGACGTCGATCACGCCGGTCGGTGCGCGCTTGCCACCGCCGAGCCGGCCGATCTCCTCGGGGGGCAGATCGAGGAAACTGCCGAGCCGGGCGATCCACTGGTCGAGGAGCTGCCGTCGATGCACCAGCACCAGGGTGTTGCGCGCTCGGGCGGCGATCAAGGACGCGGCGCCCACCGTCTTTCCGAAGGCCGGGGTCGCCCCCCGTAAGCCGGTATAGTAAAGGAGCAGGGCGGCGGCGGCCCCCACGGGCCGCGAGATGTGCGCGGGGGGCGGTTGA
>JAPPNY010000100.1:0-3227 GCA_028818385.1 Spirochaetaceae bacterium | reverse complement strand
CGGGTCTGCGCCGCCCCGCTCCCCCCCCCCCGCGGGGGGGGGGGGGGGGGGGGGGGCGCCACCCCGGGCGGGGGGCGGGGGGGGCCCCCGGGGGGGGGGCCCCCCGCCAGTACGCCGGTATCGTACAGGAGCAGGGCGTCGGCGGACGCCTGCTGCTCACCGGTGAGCTCGCCGGCGAAGTTCGTTTCGATCGGGCGGCCGACGTTGCGTTCGTCACGCCGGTGGACGGCGATTCCCAACGAGGTGAGCAGATCCTCCGCCGCATCGCTGCAGCCGCGCGGCAGCGCCACGTGGTGCGACGGCAGTTCGGCGCAGCCGATGATGCGCGGGATGCCGAACGTGGGCAGGCGCATCGCCTGATGGCTGTAGAACTCGGGATTCTGAAACGCGGCCAGACGAACGAGCCGGTTTACCACGGAGGCCGGCAACCCGGTTCGAGCGATATACACCTGATCGCCCAGCACTACTTCCACGGTCTCCGGCAGCGGGTCGTCGATCGGAATGTCCGGCTTCTTCCGGGACGGCCGGGCCAGCCACGGCGCTTCGTCCTCGTCCTCCACCACTGGCAGGCGCACGCCGAGCACGCGCCCGCGCCGCCCGGCTTCTTCGGTCAGGTCACCCACCTCGGCGGGGGTCATGCGCCTGATCGAAGACAGGTACCGCCACTGGTCGACATGGGGCTCAAAGCCGTCGTCCAGGAATACGCTGTTGCCCGATTGGCGCGGACCGTGCTGCAGCGGCAGGGCGATGAGATTGCCGAACCCGCCGGCCGGCATGGTGTCCTGACTGGGAAACAGCCGGTCGTAGGACTCGAACCCGATGTCCGGGTTGTGTTCCATCGACTCGGTGAGCAGCCAGGCGCCAAGTCGGCGCGCCGAAGACGCGGGAACCGGATCGGAGAAGAAGATCCACACGTGGACGCCCCGGCCGGACCGCGACCGCTCCAGCGCGGCCGGAACTCGGTTGGCCTGACAGGTGGCAAGAAAGACGGCAGCGTCCCGGCGCCACGTGTGCTTGTCGAAGTCGATGGCCAGGAACCGGCAGGTCTCGTCGCCCAGCAGAGGATAGACGCCCATGGTGAAGTCCTTGCCGTCCGCGTCCCTGCCGCGGAGATGTCGGCCGACGACTTCATCGGTCACCGGGATGAAGGCGCGGTGCGGACATTCCCGGCACTTGATCCGCGGCTTGTTGCAGATGCGCGGCGCCCATTCGTTGGCACAGGCGGGTGCGTAACCCGACCGGCCGCTGCGCGCGTTCGTCCATCGCCTCGGGAATACGTCCTCGCGGCCACGGAAGAGCGATCGGAACAGCGCGATCTTATCGGCCGGCAGTGACGAGGCGGTTACCGGTGGCGCATCAAGCGATGGGCTGCCATGGTGGTCCGCGTGGTGCGCGCCGATCTCGGCGAGCCGCTGGCGCAGAGCCGCCTGTTCGGCGGCCAGCGTCGCCAGCCTCTTCCTGATCGCTGTCGCTTCTTCCCGATCCGAAGGTACGGACGGCAACTTCATCGGTCGAGATACTTCACGGGCGAACCGCTCCGGACGGCCTTTGTCTGTGCGGAGGCTTGGCTCTTGGCTACCTGGCCGTCGGCGATGGGCCGAACCACGAGGCGACATCGTCCGTCCGTTTTCTGCGACGGCGCTGGTCCGGTCACGGTCGAGGCCCGGTGCAGTCCGGTGGGTCGTCTGCGCACGCGGCCGGGCAACCGGCAGCGGTCATCGGGCCGGCTCCTCCCAGCACGGCCGCGGCATGCTGCCACGCGACGGCGAGGCGTTCGACGTGGGGCCAAAGGCCTTCGGGCTCAGGCAGCAGGCGAGTGTCCAGCAGTGCGGCGCACCAGGGCGTCTCGGGCGGCGGCTCGCCGCGAAGTAGCTCCCGCACATCAGCCGGCGCGCCTGTCATCATGGTGCTCCACGCGTGTGCGCCGCATCCGGCGCAGGCGGCGACGAACACTACCAAGCCGGCGCGGCATCCGCGGCGGACTACCGTGGCGGCCAGGATGTGCCGTTCCTTGCTCAAGAGGGCGACCGTCAGTCCGGGAGGAGGCAGGTCGGCAAGGCCGGCGCGCAACAGTTCGTCCAGCAGCGCTCCGGCGGGTTCCGTGCCGTCACGCACCGGCGCTGCCGTGAACCGCAGCGGACCGGCGCGGGCGGTCATCGGCCGTGTGCCTGCAGGTGGTAGCGGGCCATGCCGGCCTTCATGTGGTCAGCATACGCGACGCTGCACGATATTCAACCGCGTGGTCGCACTGGACGCGAGACGCCGGCCGCCGTAGACTGAATTCTCCTGAGTCCACTAGGCACTCTCGTTGCCATGCCGGCACTACAGTTCAAGGGCAAGACGTTCGTCGAAAACCACCACCTTTCGGTACCGTTCCATGAGTTGCGCCCGGTCGCCGGCAAGGGGACGGGCAAGACGGCGAGCCTCCACGACAATCTGGTCGTTCACGGAGACAATCTGGCGGCGCTGAAGGCCCTGCTGCCGATCTACCACAACAAGGTCAAGTGCATCTACATCGATCCTCCGTACAACACCGGCAACGAGGGGTGGGCCTACAACGACAACGTCAACTCGCCGATGATGCAGGATTGGCTCGGCAAGACCGTCGACCGCGATGACCTGACCCGCCACGACAAGTGGTGCTGCATGATGCTGCCGCGCCTGAAGCTGTTACGCGAGTTGCTGCGGCAAGACGGGGTCATATTCATCTCGATCGACGACAACGAGGTTCACCATCTCCGGGATCTGATGGATGAAGTGTTCGGGGGCGAGAACTTCGTTGCGACGACGATTTGGGAGAAGGTCTACTCGCCAAAGAGTAGCGCAAAATATTTCTCCGACAATCATGACTTCATCGTCGTGTACGCAAGAGACAAGGACTCGTTCGATCTCGGATTGCTTCCACGAACCGAAGAAGCGGACGCGCGCTACGACAATCCGGACGACGACCCACGCGGACCCTGGAAGCCGGGCGGCCTTGACGCGCGCAATCCGTACAGCAAGGGCCGCTATCCGATCGAGTGTCCTGGGGGCCGTGTCATTCGGGGTCCCCCACGCGGTAGTTATTGGCGGTACTCGAAAGAGAGACTGATGGATCTGGACGCGGACAATCGCGTCTGGTGGGGGAAAGACGGAAATCAGGTCCCGGCCATCAAGAGGTTTCTTTCCGAGGTCGTAACTATTCAGCCGGGGCGGACGGTTTGAGGCAGGTTGGGATCATGGGGCGA
>JAPPNY010000015.1 GCA_028818385.1 Spirochaetaceae bacterium | reverse complement strand
CACGTGGAAGTAGACCAGGGCGCCGACCAGAAACCCCAGGCACAAGACGAGGCCGACCAGCGGCAGCAGCACGCGGAAGGTGAGCATCAGCGGCCGACCAGGCGGACCCGCGCCGGCGCAGCGGCGCCGGCCGCGCGGATGGTGGCGCCGGCCAAGCGCTTGCCGCCGCTGCCGTAGCCCTCGTCGACCGTGCGCGGCTGGTCGAGGATCACGGCACCGGACACCGCTTCGATGGCGACCGCGGCGGATCGGCTGGCGCCGAACTGGTCGACCCACAATCTGGTCGAGCTCGACCGGGGCGCCGTCGAGGTGGATCAAGATCTGCGAGGAAGGGGGAGAGCGGAGCGCACCCGCCGGGGTGGACAGTAACCGGTGGCAGGATGAACCCTCCCCTATGGATTACACCCGGCGGCGGCTCCTTACCCTCATTGTCGGGTCGCCTGCTGCTCGGTCTTAGTCGGCGGCCACCCCGGCTTTTTCCATACCGCGTTCACTTGGTAGTCACGCCGATCCGCCCGAGTACGCTGAGTCTGGCGCCATGAAACACGACCCTGTTGACGACGGCACCCCTGCAGCCCTGCGCGACGAGGACAGGCGCAAGGTGAGCTAGCGGGTCTTTCTGACGGTGGTTGTCGGTGTCCTGTTTATCGGTGTGGCTGTGGCGGTGGCTGCTCAACCGATCGGAGCGTACCGTCGACGACGAGTCTGCTCCAGCTACCGTGAACCTGAGTAGTGAGTGCAGCCGCCTGTACTCGACCAGGGCGGCTCGCGCTTGCGAGTGGTCTGTTTCCGAACCTGCGATCCACCGATATCGGCAGCGAAACGGCCTGCCGACCTGGGAATTATATACAAAAGGGCCATGGGCGCTTTGTGGTGCTCGCGGCGACGGCAAACCAGTCGCCGATGAACACGACGGCGACGAACAGCGCCAGCACTATCATCGCTCGTCCCGGCGCTTCCGCCATTCCTCGGCTGACACTTCCTCCACCTCGGTCGAGCGCAGCACACGCCGCACCGCTTCCTCGAATGTCAGGCCCGGCGGTGGCGCGATCACCTCTTCCATCTCGGCCTTGGTCGGCTGGTACTTGTGGTCCGATACTTCGATCTTCCGTCGCATCTCCGGCCTACGATTCGCGAAGTAGTCCTCAATCGTGTAAATCTGCACACGTGGCACATCCATGAAGCGGCCAGCGCTCACGGCTGCATTGCGCATGTTCGTCGTCACCCGGTTCTCGAAGCATGTGAATATGCCCAAGTCCGCTCCCGCCTGTTGCCGGGCACCGTTGAACGCCTGGACGTCCGCCGGCCGGTGCTCCCGCCCTTCACCTGCGATACCACGTCCAGGAACACGCCTTTGCGGATCGGCAGGCGACCACGGCCGTCTATGCCCTTGTCGCCCGCTGCTTCTTGTTGGCCTCCATGCCGTCCACCAGGGCCGCGGCCCAGCGCGCCATGTAGGACATGGTACGCGAGATTCGACCCTTCTCCCAAGATGCTGCGCAACCCCTCCATGGCATCGGCAATCTCTACGTCGCCGGCTACCTCGTGGAAATCCTCAATGGCTTCGTACCATCGCCACGTGTCCTCGAACGCTACCCACCTGCGCGCCGCCGATGTAGGCGTTGTATAGGGCCACTGTGTCCCCATGAAACACCACGCGCGAGGCCGTCGAGGTTCGGCTCCCAGGGAACCCATAGGAGGCATTTCAGGGTCAATCCGGTCGCCGGCTGTTTCGGGACTCTATGAGCTGGATAAGCGTCCGTTCGATGAGCTGCTGGACGCTGATGTCGTCGGTCGCCGCGATGATGCGAAGCTGCTGGGCCACGTCCGGATCGACATACACACCAACATGCTTTTTCCCCTGGCGTGAGACCGGCACGGCGCGGCTCGACGTAGGCGCATTCAGAATGTCGGATAACTTGGCCATCAATCCCCCTAAGTGTGCTCAATGTGCACATTGAGCGCATCATGCAGCCGCCTTACTTCGTTCGCAGCGGGCGTGACTTGGTTGACTTCCTGGGCCGTGAGGCCGTCCAGGAGCGACCGAGCGAACACTACGCGCTGCCCGATCCGGACCGGACATACGTTGACGCCACGGGCGGCAAGCGCCGCAGTAGCTTCATCTGCATCGTGGCCGCGGGATAGGCAGCCGTTCAGCACCACCACAACACGCGCGGCGGTGACGGAGCCCATACGACCGAGCGTTTCCGCAGTGGCCTCGAGGTCGGCAACTGTCGGCCGAACTGGCACCACCACTAGGTGGGCGACCCTGGCTGCTTCCCGCGCTGCGGTGTCAGCGCCCGTCCAACGCGGCGGCGTGTCGAGGTACACCATGTTGGCACCGGCGGCGGCGATCCGTCCAAGCTCTCCACCCAGTCGGCTCGGCGCAACGGACGAGACTACCGGCACCGGCGCTTCCCGCCGTTCGCCCCAGCGGGTCACCGTCTGTTGTGGGTCAAGGTCCAGAACCACGACGTTTCGTCCGTGCTGGGATGCAGCAACGGCAAGGTGCAAGGCAAGCGTTGACTTCCCAGACCCACCTTTGGCGTTGACGACTGCGACGATACGCAAAATAGGTGTGCTCCCTGTGTGCGATGCGCCTACTGCGCGCGGTGTGCACATACCCATATTTTCGGCATCCTGTAACGACGACTGCAGCAGCTACGAAGACCGAAGCCGGGAGTTGCTCGCTCGCTTGTCTCCCTGGCTCGAAGGACCGCTCCCCGCGGTTGCTACCTGATTCGCGTCGCGCCGACCCATGCTGGATCCACGACTGTCGCCCCCGGCAGCACTCACCCGCCCATACTCGTAACGCCTCGGCGGCGCGTCGGACTGACTCCGACCCGACAATCCGCACCCGGCCGCCATCAACCGATGGTACCTCCCGGGGAACCGAGCCGGAAGCCGGCGAATTGCTGGTTACCCCCAGCATGACAGGGCGGCAAACCCGGCACGTCCGTATCCCGAATTGATCTCGTCCCTCTACAAATGCCCTACCAACAGAGCCTTTCCAGCGGCGCCGCCCGAAGACGATGCAGGCGAGCAGGCAGGAGGCCCCCGATGGCACTGTACGCCCGCCGCTACCATCATCGATCACCCGACCGGCGGGCCGAAAAGCGCAAGCTATCCGCCAACCCGCGACCATCATCCCACCGGCTCGGTGCGCTCAGTGTGCACACCCGTGGGTTGGGTTGTACTTACTGCCAAACGCGGATACCATGACGAGTATAGTTTGGAGGTTGCTTGATGGAGAATCCGATTCTCAGACCACAAGGGGTCGTGCGGCAAACCTTCGCGATACGGCCCACGATGCTTGATGAAATCAACAGGATTGCCAAGCAGTACCACGCGAACCGATCCGAAGTGCTTCGCGAAATCGTCAAGCGCGGACTGCCAGTGCTCCGGGCCGAACTGGCCGAACTTCACGGCGAGGCCAAGGCACGCCAGGAGAAGACAGCAGACGTAGCATAGATGGACCGCCGGCGGGAGTAATCGCCTCGGGCTCGTCGGCGGCTGGTTACGGACAGAGAGGCGATGGACCGCCAACCTGCCTGGAAGCTCTATAGCTACGCGGGCAAAAAAAGAGCCTCCGCGGATCGACACCGAATCCAACCGTGGAGGCCAAGGGATTATGGATGAACCTTACCACGAATGATCGGCCGCGGCAAACCCGCAAGTTCACAGGGCAATTGCCATGAGCGCGGCGCGGCCCGATAACGGCTATATCCAGGGTGTCTATGTCATGTTCCGACGCGACGTGCTGGACGATCTGGAGCTATCAGGGGCGGCACGGATGGTCTACATCGCGCTTGCCAGCTATGCCACGAAGGACGGGCGCGCGTGGCCGTCCCTTCCGAGGATAGCGGCGCGGGCTGGCTTTTCGTCACGGACCGTCAAGCGGGAGCTGTCCACGCTGGAGAAGGCCGGCTACTTGACGCGTCGGGGACGGCCGATGGTGAACGGCCGCCGGCTGACCACGATGTACTACCTTGGCGACCCACCCCCGGATGATAAGCAACCGGCGCCCAGCCCAGAGCGTAAACGCGAGTTGCCGAACGTGACCGCATATCAGCGTCCGGACGAGTATCAGGATAGCCCGGAGAAGGAGGCTGCGTTGGCGGAACTGGTCGCTAGATTTGGCCGGAGGGCATGATACATCTGTATCATCCAGTTTATGCATGGGGACACAGTGGCCCGGTAATGCATGGGGACACAGTGCCGACCATAGGGACACAGTGGCCCGGTAATGCATGGGGACACAGTGGCCCTGCTATGGGGACACAGTGGCCCTATATCATTCTCAATGAACAATTTCATTGATCATTGGGGAGTTGCGGTTTCGACACACCGGCGTGGCCTGTCCACCTGGCTGGTGACGATCTGCACCGCCCTGATCGCCTCCCTGACCCGGTGGGACCCGCTGGAGCGCACTTCCAGACGCTCAGATATGCAACCCTGCATCGTCGGGACAACGGCAACCCCGCGGGATGTCGCGCTCACCCGCTCGGCCAAGGAAGCGACTACGAGTCGTGGTGCAGCAGCAAGTCGAGGCGCCCCGCGTAGGATGTGCAGCAGCGAGGGTGGCGCGTACGTTCCCGATTCGGCGGAGTCCCCTGCGGGGTGCCGATATTGTGATTCAGTGCAACAAATCCACCGAGCGTATCGGGGGCTTCCGGCACTCCTCATAGCCGCTGCATTCCTTGGTGCGGGTCACACCGCGCATACTCAAGCAGGACCAATCACCGACGACCATGAACTGACGGTGACGATACGTGCGGACACTCCCGCGGTGGCAGTTGGCGACAGGGCCACGGCGACCAGGATCCGAAGCGCCACGCCGGCGTCGGTATCGCTGAAGTCGAGATGGTCGACGCGGCAGGCCGGGCGGGGAAAAGAGACGCAGCGCGTTTACCGTTCGGCGCAGTGCCCGAAGTGCGAAGGCCAGACACTGGAACTCGAGGGCGAACTGGTCAGCGATGAAGGGGTGCCGGTGACGTTAGCGGAAGGCGAGGAGGTGATCATGACCTACCGCACGTCGGACGGTACGGCACGGGCGGGCGAGGACTATGCCAAAACCACAGGTACGCTGACCTTCACCGTGCGGGAGCCGAGCCCGCTGATCAGAGTGACGACACTGGAGGACGAACTGAACGAAAGTGACGAGTTCTTTACCGTGACGCTGCTGCCGGCGGAACTGCCGGACAGGAGCCGGACCGACCGGCTGGATTCGACGCTGACCATATTCGACAACGACGGCCTGACCGCGACGCTGAGTGCCGAGCAGACGATCCTGGAAGAAGGAGAGCCGGCGAGGTTCCGGGTGGAACTCAGCGGCGGCGTCAGCACGGCGCCGGTGGTGGTTGAGTACGTGGTGGCTGGGAGCAGTACGGTCACGGCCGGCGAGGACTATGAGGAGCCGAGCGGCCGTATGACGATCGCCGCCGGCGCGGCGGGGGGAGTCTTCACGATCGTCACGCTTGACGACGAGTTGATCGAGCGTGACGAGTGGATGGCGGTGCAGCTGCCGGAGGAGTGCTGTGCCTCAGCCGGGAGCGTAAAGCCGGGGGCGGCGGCTGAGCCGGTGCGGGTGACGGACAACGACGTGATTGAGGTGTCGATCGGGGAGGCGACGGCCGGAGGCGCGACGGCGCGGGCGGGAGAAGGAGAGCCGGTGCGGTTCGTGGTGCGGCTGTCGGCGGCAGTACCGGAGGAGATAGCGGTATCCTACCGCACCGCGAACGAGACGGGAGCCGGGGCCGCAACCTCCGGCAGGGACTACAACGCTACGGAGGGCACGCTGCGGTTCGCTCCGGAGGCGGCTCTGGCGCAGACGATCGAGGTTGCAACGCGGCAAGACGAGTTGAACGAGGGCACCGAGACCTTCACGGTGACGCTGAGCGGTCGGGATCTGCCGGACTGGGTGAGATTGGCGCCGGAAGAAAGGAGTGCGACGGGGGCGATTGAAGACGACGATGAGCTGACTGCCAGGGTGAGCGCGGTCGCCACGAACGTAGCAGAAGGCGATCCGGCGGGGTTCACGGTGGAGCTCAGCGGCGGTCTCAGTACGGCACCGGTGGTGGTGGCGTATTCGGTGGCCGGTACGACGACCGAGGGCAGCGACTACCTGGCAGCGCCGGGCAGTCTGACTATCGGGGCAGGCAACACGCGCAGCACGGTCACCGTTGCGACGCGGCTCGATGGGGAGCGGGAGCCGGAGGAGACTCTGGAAGTGCGGCTCGATGCGGCGCGCACGGTCGGCGCGGCGAGGGTCGAACCGACGCCGGCGGGGGTGACGATAGTCGATGTTGATTCTCGCTCTATCACGATCGCAGACGCGGAAGGCGCGGAGGGCGACGGGAAGCTCGAGTTCGAGGTGCGCCTGTTGGCGCCAAGCAGCCTGGCGGTGGCGGTGAGTTACGCTACTGAAGACGGCACGGCGAAGGCGGGCGAGGATTACCAGGCGGCGGCGGGAACCGTGACTGTTGCAGCGGGCGCCGGCAGCGCCACGATCACGGTCAGAGTAGTGGACGATTCGCTGGACGAGGCGGACCGCGAGACCTTCACCATCCGGCTGAGCGATCCGGTGGCAGGAAAACTGGCGACGGGCTCCATGGCGGTGGGCAGCATCAGAGACGACGACAATCCTCCCGGCATCTCCATCGCTGATGCCGGTGCCAAGGAGAGCGCGGGGGAGATCACGTTCCCGGTGACCCTGGAGCGGCGCAGCGGCCTGCCGGTGGTGGTGAGCTACCGGACCGAAGACGGTACGGCGAAGGCGGGCGAGGATTACCAGGCGACGGTGGGCGCGCTGACCATCGCCGCGGGACAGACCCGGGGCACGATCGGGGTCGACGTCATCCACGACACGGTGAAAGAACCGGACGAGACGTTCCGGATACGGCTGACCGCTGCTGGAGAATCAACGGGAGCGCCGTCCGCCACGGGGACGATCCTGGACGACGACGAGGCGGTGGAGCAGGTGTGGCTGGCGCGCTTTGGGCGCACGGTGGCGATCCATGTGGTGGACGTGGTGGGCGATCGGGCGACCGGGGGAGGGGTGTCGTCTTCACAGGCAACGCTCGCGGGGCGGCGGCTACAGCCGGTGAGCGTGGCGACGACGCGGCAGCGCGGCGGAGCGGAGCTGCCGTTCCGTGCCCTGGATGGCTACGAGTTGGTGGCCGGCAGCTCGTTCCACTTGGCGGCGATGCCGGGTGATGAAGAATCCACGGGCGGCGCAGGGACGTGGGCGGGATGGGGCCGCGGCTCGGTGACGCGTCTTACGGGAGAGGAAGTGAAAGCAGAGCTGTCGCTGAAGGGTACCGTGGTCACCGCCACCGTGGGCGTCGACTACGATTGGGGGCCGGTGCTGACGGGTTTGGCACTGTCCTACAGCGGTGCCGGCGCCGACTTCGGGAGCGCTGCGCAGCAGCTGCATCCGCGCAACGGCACGGCGGGGAGCTGGCTGGTCAGCGCCCATCCGTATGCGCGGGTGACGGTGCTCGAGGGGCTGGAGCTGTGGGGATCGGTCGGCTACGGGCTGGGCGGGATGACACTGGTCGAGGATGCCAGCGTTGACCGTGCGATCCGCATGATGATGGCGGGGCTTGGGCTACGCGGGACGTTGCTGACGCCGGCGGTGAGCGAAGGTTTTGGCGTGGTGGTAGTGTCCGACGGCCTGGTGCTGCGCGCGAACGCGGAAGCGGCGGGCGGGCAGCCGGAGGTGGAGGCGGACGCGATCCGAGGGCGGTTGCTGGCCGAAGGCTCCTACGATGCCCAGCTTGGGGATGGCAGCGTGCTGACGCCGGTGGTGGAGGTGGGTGTGCGCTACGATGGAGGCCACGCCGAGGAGGGACTGGGCGCGGAACTGGGGGGGGGAGTCCGCTACCACCAGCCGGAGTGGGGCCTGACCACGACGGCGCGGGGAGGGTTCGTACTGGTCCATCAGGAGCAGCGGTTTCAGGAGTGGAGCCTGCGCGGGGCGGTGCGGTTGAGTTCCGATCCTGCCGGGCGGGGCTTGGCGCTGGACATCGACTCCTCCTGGGGCACGGCCGCAGTTGGCGTGCAACACCTTGGGGAGGCGAGTGAACCGGCGCTCTTGGAGCTGTTGGAAGCGTCCGCGGTAGCCGGCAGGATGGACGCGAAGCTAGGGTACGGCTTTGGTGTGAACGTACTCGGCGGCGATGTGCTACTGGTGCCATACGTCGGCGTCACGGTTGCGGGCGAGGGTCAGACTTACCGTGTGGGCGGGCGCGCGAATTTTGGCTCCTCGTTCAGCGTCAGCCTCCAAGGCGAGCGCCGCACGGGCCCAGAGGTTGCCCCTGCGCATGGCGTGTCGCTGCGTGGATCGGTGCGCTGGTAGCGGGGTGACTGCCGCAGAGCCCGCTACCTCTACCCCATGAGCTGCGGTGGCCCGACGCTCTGGTTCGCTCCAGGAGCAGCAAGTGGTGGCATGATGATCCCCGCTCCACTACTCGTGCCGGCGGTCCGACGTCGGACTCTGGGGCCGCGGGCGCTGTCGGTGGGCGTAGTGGAGCGCCCCGCGCTACGCGGCGGCCCTCCGGAGAGGATCAGTCTGAACTTTCGCGGCAGCTCGTGCCGAAGATACAGGGTATGAGCCAAGACGGTATCCGCTTGGGAGTAGCCGTGGTGATCGTGCTGGGAGTGTTAGTCGTGGTGGCCGCAACGCTGGCCGTGGCGCCCAATGCGATACCGGCGCTGCAGGGTGTTGGTGGTGGGGCAGGCTGACGCTTCTTTCTTTTGCGTGTACACAACGGTACCCTCTCCGGTTCGACCAAAGCGGCGCAACGGCTCCAGGTACTCGCCCATATTGGGCCGAGCAGGCTCAGCACCGAGCCCTCGGCCACGGCCAGATCCAAGCCACCGCAATCCATCACCTGGTGGTGTGATACGCTCTGTACAGGTAAGGAGGACTGGATGAGCGATACCGGAACGCCCTTGGTTGGCCTTGGAGCAAGCAGTGGCTGCTGCGAGGAATACCGAATACCAAGGTGAGCGATGCCGAGAAAGAAGAGCTACACGGAAGAGTGGGCGCTCGATAGGGCGCTGGAGGTGTTCGCGGAGCGCGGCTACCAGCGCACCTCGATGGAGGCGATCTCCAAGCACCTGAAGCTGAGCCGGAGCAGCATCTACGCAACATTCCACTCCAAGCAGCAGCTGTTCGTGCGGGCGTTGCGGCGGCAACCGGTGCGGTCGCGTTCGGGCTGGGAGGAGTTGAGCGGTCCTGGCTCACCGCGTGCGAAGCTGGTGAGGATCTTCGAGGTGGCCGCCGGCGGCAGAAAAGCGCTGCCGCCGGCACTGCGCCTGCTCATCGAGGCGGCCCTGGGACTGACGCATCGCGAGCCAGAGATTGCGCGGCTGGTGGACGAGACGTTCGAGGACCTGGAGGGCGGCTTTCGCGCCGCGATCGAGCGCGGCCAAGCGGCAGCGGAGATTGCCGAGCGGGTGGATTCGGAGACGGCAGCGCGGGTGCTGCTGAGTCTGTACGTGGGGCTGTTCCCGATCGCCGGTCACGATGCAGCAGGAGAGCGGCTGGGAGCCGTGCTGCAGCAGGTCGAGGCGCTGCTGCCTGCGCCCGCGCGAACATGACGAACGCCAGGAGCGTTTTTCTGCAGATCTGCCCGTGCGGTACCGTGCTCCAAGGGAGGTGAGAATGAGCGGAGGAATCACCATGCTGTTCGTAGCAGTGGGTGCCGTGGGCGCCGTGCTGGCGGTGCTGGTGCCGCTGCTGCTGGTGCAGGGCCGCCGCATCGGTGCCGT
>JAPPNY010000193.1 GCA_028818385.1 Spirochaetaceae bacterium | reverse complement strand
GAGGTCACCGAGATGCGCCCTGCGGCGTGAACTCTATTTCGTACGAGGCAATGCGTTCGGTTGCCCGGTCGGCCGAGGGCGCGTACTATCCGGGAAATCGAAGACACGCTTTCTCTGCACAACACCTTGACCGGCAAGGTGGAGCCGTTCGTGCCCCTGGTCGAAGGCAGGGTCGGGATGTACTGCTGCGGGCCGACGGTCTATCTCGACCAGCACCTGGGGAACCTGCGCACGTACCTGTTCGAGGACGTGCTGCGGCGCACCCTGGAAGACTGCGGCTACGAGGTCCGCCACGTCATGAACATCACCGACGTGGGCCATCTCACCGACGACGGCGACGAGGGCGAGGACAAGATGATCAAGAGCGCCCGCGCCCGGGGCCTGTCGGTGGAGCAGATCGCCGAGCACTACACCGATCAGTTCTTCCGGGACTGCCGGGCGCTGAACATCACCACGCCGACGGTGGTGTGCAAGGCGACGGATCACATCCCGGACATGATCGCGCTGATCGAGCGCCTGGAGGAGCGTGGCCACACCTACCAGGCCGCCGGCAACGTCTTCTACGACATCTCCACGTTCCCGGGCTACGGCCAGATGGCTCGGCTCGACCTGGACGACCTGCAGGCCGGCGCCCGCATTGAGGTGGATGCCAGCAAGCGCGGACCGCACGACTTCGGCCTGTGGTTCACCAAGTCGAAGTTCGAGCGGCAGGCGATGCTGTGGGACTCTCCGTGGGGGACGGGCTATCCGGGCTGGCACATCGAGTGCAGCGCGATGTCGATGCGCTACCTGGGCGAGCGCTTCGACATCCATTGCGGCGGCGTCGACCATATCCCGGTGCATCACACCAATGAGATCGCCCAATCGGATGGAGCGACCGACGAACCGTGCGTGCGCTACTGGGTGCACGGTGAGTTCCTTCTGACCGAAGGCGCGCGCATGGCCAAGTCGGGCGGCAATATCGCCACCGTCTCGGACCTGGTCGAGCGCGGCTTCGAGCCGCTCGACTACCGCTACTTCTGCCTGGGCGCCCATTACCGCGACCAACACACCTTTTCGGCGCAGGGCATGGAGGCCGCCCGCGCTGCCCGCCGGCGCCTGCTCGTCCGCGTCGCCGAGCTCGCCGAGCGTGCCGCCGGTGCCGAGTCCCCGGGCACCGAGGAGGAGGCGGAGCGTGCCTGGCTGGACTTTCGCCGCCACGCGCGCGACGACCTGCACATGCCGCGCTGTCTGGCCGTGCTGTGGGGCCTGGTGAAGGAGCCGTGCGTGGGCGCGGCTGCCAAGCTGGACGTGCTGCGGCGCATGGACCGCATCCTGGCGATCGGCATGGAGGAGGCGGGCTCTCGCCGCACGGAGCTCGCGCCGGAGTTGCGCGACCTGGTCGCGCGGCGCTCCGCCGCCCGCGCGCAGCGGGACTTCGTCACCGCGGACTCGATTCGCGACGAGCTTGCCGCCCGCGGCGTGGTGCTGGAAGATCGGCCCGACGGGGTGCGCTGGCGGTACTCGAACGGCAGGAACCTGCCGAAGTTGTAACCAAGGGACCGGGATGTTGTTGTCTAACGATGTAGCGGGCCGCGATTTTGACGAAATCTACCGATCCCTGTTTCCCACCCTGTATCGGGTGGCCTACCGAATCTGCCTGGACCAGGGGGTGGCGGAAGATGTCTGCCAGGAGGCGTTCATGCGCTACCTGCGGCGACCGGCTCCGCTGCCCGACCTCGACCAGACCAAGTACTGGCTGCTGCGGGTGGTACGAAACCTCTCCCTCAACGTCGAGAAGCGCAAGAAGCGCGAGCTCCGCGCCAACCGCGACGTCACGCGCACTCCGCGGGGGACCCGGGAAGAAACGACCGATGACGACGTGCTGCGCTCCGAAACCCGGTCCGCGGTCCACGACGCCCTGGGCAAGTTGCCCGTCAACCTGCGGACCCCTCTCGTGATGCGCGAGTACGGAGGCTTGAGCTACCGCGAAATCGCCGGTGTGCTTCACCTCAGCGAGAGCAACGTAAAGGTGCGCGTGTTTCGCGCTCGGCAGCGCCTTGCCAAAATCCTCGATCCGAGCAGTCTGCATGTGTCCTGACGACGATGCGTCCTGCCGATAATGTGTCCTGACGACCATGTGCCCTGACGACCCTGTCCTGTCGAGCTTCCACGACCACGAGTTGCCGCCCGGAAGCGCCGAGCGCATCGAGGCCCATCTCGCCGGATGCGAGCACTGCCGGACGCGCCTGCGGCGTTTTCAGTCCGTGTCGCACCGGTTGATCGAGTGCGAGGAGCCCGACGTGGAAGAGGCGGCGATCCGGGTATGGAGACGGCTCGGCGCGCAGGCGCCGGCCTCCGCCGGGCGCCGTCGCGGTTCGCTGCGGCTGCCGATCGCGGCCGCGTCGGCGGCGTTGGCGGTCGCCTTCGTGTTCACCCTGGCGCTCGGGGACCGTCCGCCGGCCCTGAACGAGTGGGGGCGTGCCGCGTTGAGCCGGTTGGCTGCCGTCCCGGCGGACCCGGTGGCGCCATACGGCGCCGAGCGCGCGGTGGTGATGGAACTGACGCTCCCGAGTACCAGCGAGTTTCAACTCTTCGGCGCGCCGAAGATTCTGCACGAGGTCGAGCTGCAGCCGTCTGCGTCGGCGGCGTTCGGCGACTCCGCCACGATGGAGGTGAACCTGCCACCCGGGAGCTATCGGCTGATCGGATCGCCGGTCATCGTGCATGAAGGCGAGCTGCACCAGGGCGAACGTGAGACGACCACCCCATAGGCGCCGGGGGCTCCGCTCCCTGATCTGCTCCCTGCTGATGGCGGTCGCGGCCGGCGGCACGCCGCTCGCCGCGCAGAGTGCTCCCGCCGATGCGAGCGGGTCGGGTTCAGCGCTGCCGGACGCGTTGCTGGAGGAGTTTGCTGATCGCCCGCTGGAGATTCGCCTGGCACTCAGTCTGGTCACGCTGGACGGCAGAATCATCATGAAGCTGGATCAGTCGACTCCCACCAGGCCCAGGCAGGCGGTCGGAGCCACCCTGGAGCAGACAGACCGGCTGAAAGTGGAGGCGCTGTTCACGCCGGTGTGGATCACCGCGGCCGAGCTCACGCTGCACGTCCAGCTCCAGATCTGGGAGGCCGACCCGGCAGGCGCCTACGGGAGTGAGCCGGTGGCAAGCGCCTACCGCGCCATGCCCGTGGCGCTCGGCGATCACGTGCTGTTGTTCCCCCTCGGCGGCGAGGACCAGTTGCAGGGCAACACCAGGCGGTTCCACTTCAGGGCCGATGCCTTTCCGGTCGATCCGCCCCAGCACAACGACGCGGAGGAGGACGGACCGGTGGCCGTGGTGATCGTGATGGCGGTCCAGGTGGACCTCTACGAAGAGAACGAGGTCCCGCAGCAGCAGAACGCCGTTTTCTGAGCACCGCCGGGTGCTCAGCATGCGACCGGGCCCCGGCGTCGCCCGCGCGATGGCGGCCCTGCTCCTGGTGGCTGCTGCGTCCTTCGCGATCTCCAGGTTCGCGACGCCGTCGCCGCGGCTGCATGCGCTGGCGCCTCAGGTGACGACCCCCGGACGGGTCGTCAGTCTGCAGGGACGCTTTTTCGGCCGCGAGCGCGGTACCAGCGCCGTATCCTTCGCCGGCGGGGAGCCGCGCACGAGCGCGTATCGCTCCTGGTCGGACGAGCGCATCGTGGTCGTCGTGCCCGCGTCGTTCGCAAGCGGGCTCGTGCGCGTGGTAACCCCGGCCGGAGCCAGCAACGGGATCCTGCTGACCCACCGCGACGATCTTCCGAGCCCGGTTGCCGACAGTCGGCAGCCCGGGAGCCCTCCTGTCGTCAGGGAGGTGAGCCCGTCCGCCGCCGCGGTCGGCGAGCACATCACCATCAGCGGCGCCGGGTTTGGGGCTTCGCCCGGCGCGGTGCGCTTCACTGCGGCGGCGGGCGGCGAGGGGGCGGCGCGGCCGAACCCCGTAATCGAAAGCTCATCGGTCGACCTGGACCACGTTCGCTGGAGCGATCGCCTGATCGTGGTGCGGGTGCCCGCGGGCGTGCGCTCGGGAGAGGTGTCGGTCCGTAACGGAACCGGACAGAGCGCCGCCCACGAGTTCGAGGTCCGCAGCGAGGTGGGGACCGTTCGCTATCTCGACCCGCGCGGCTACGCGGCGACGTACGCGGTCAGCATCGCCGCGGCGGGCGCCGCCGGCGGCGGCGAGCTCTATCTCTGGATCCCCGCGATCCCGGAGACGTCGGCGCAGCGGCACCTGGCCGAGCCCTCGGTCAACGAGCGGCCGATTCAGCGGGACCCTGCGGGCGTCGGGCTGTTCCGGTTCCACGATCCGGTCTCCGGCGTGAGTCGCGAAGTGCGGAGCGACTACCGGATACGGCGCTACGCGATTCAGACGGCCATCGAGCCGTCGTCCGTGCGAGGATACCGCACGGACAGCGCCTTCCATGAGCGCTTCACCGGCGGCGACGCGGTCGTCCCGTCCGGCGGGAATCTGCCGGCGATCGCCGAGCGAGCCATGCGGGGCTACGTCAATCCGCTGTGGCGAGCCCGCCTGACGTTCGACTACGTGGTCGCCCGGCTGCAGCCCGTTGCCGCGGCAGGCGCCCGCATCGCGCCTGCCGGCGCGGGACCCATGCAGGTCGTGGCCGCGGCGATCGACGAACGCAGGGCCGCGCCGTACGAGTACGCGCTCACGTTCAGCGCCGTGGCCCGCGCTGCGGGCATCCCCGCACGCCCCGTGGCGGGATACCTGATAGACGACAGCGCAAGGGCGGTCCCGCACTACTGGGCGGAGTTCTTTCTGGAGGACTTCGGCTGGGTGCCCGTGGACCCGGCGATGGAAGCCGGTGCATCTCTTCCGGCCCGGCCTGCGGACGACGCGGCGGTCGACCCGTGGTTCGGCAGGCTGGACAGCCGCAGGATCGTGATTGCCAAGGGGATCTCCGATCCGCAGCCGATCGCGCGTGCGCGGCGCTTCCAGCGGCCGGAGGTCCCCGGGTTGCAGACCGCGCACGAAGACGTGGTGGGTGCGACCTCCGAATACCGGACGAACTGGCTGGGGCTTACCGTCACGGACCGTTTCTGAACCCCGCTGCCGACGGGTCAGGCGCCGACCGGAATCGAACCGGTGCATAAAGGTTTTGCAGACCTCTCCCTTACCACTTGGGTACGGCGCCGGGTTGCGTGCTACATCATAGTGCGCATGGAGCCGCTGCGTGTCGATGCCCTGGAAACCGAGGAAGGGCCCGCCGCATAGGCCGAGCGCAACTCCCGCCTCATCACCTTGTTGGAGGCGGTCCGCGGCAGCGCATCGACCAGGCAGACCTCCGAGATCTTGAACAGGGGATTGAGCCGTTCGGCAAGGGCGCGTTGCAGTGACGGGAGCGGGTCCGGCAGCGCTCGGGACGTGACCGCGAAGACCACCAGGCGATCGGGCCCGCCGTGGCGGTCCGCAACCGCCACGGCCGCGCATTCGCCGATGCCTTCCACGCCCGACAGGGCGCGCTCGATCTCTGCGGAGGACACCTTGATCCCCGACAGGTTCATCGTGTCGTCGACACGGCCGAGGGCGCGGTAGTAGCCCCCCGGCAGCCGCTGCATGTGATCGCCGTGGCGGCGCAGCGGCCGGCCGTCGGCGATCGGCGTATCGGCCAGGTACACGTCGTGGTGATCGTCGTTGAGCAGCTCGGTGGACAAGCCGACCGATGGCGGCACCAGGAACAGCTCGCCGTCGGTCGCCGGTTGCCCGTGCTCGTCCCGGATGGCCAGGTCCAGCCCGAACGCCGGAGTCGTGAACGTCGCCGGCGCGGCCGGCTGATCCATCGTCGCCGAGACGTATCCGCCTCCGATCTCCGTGCCTCCGCAGTACTCGATGACCGGTCGGTAGCCGGCGAGTGCCATCAGGTAGAGCTGGTCCTCGGGGTCCGAGCACTCACCCGTCGAGCTGAAGCGGCGTATGCGGCTCCAGTCGATTCCCTCCATGCAGCCGGATTGGCGCCAGATGCGCACCAGCGTCGGCACGAGTCCGAGCATGGTGACGCCCGCGTCCCGCACGAACCTGCCGAAGTCCGCTCCCTTCGGGCCCGGATGGTACAGGGCGATCGTCGCCTGGTTGAGGAGCGCGGCGTAGATCAGCCACGGTCCCATCATCCACCCCAGGCTCGTCGGCCATGCCAGCACGTCGTCAGGCCGGACGTCATGCAGCAACATGGCGTCCGTCGCGCACTTGATCGGGGTCAGATGGGTCCACGGGATGGCCTTGGGCTCGCCGGTGGTGCCGGAGGAGAACAGAATGTTCGTGTGGGCGCAGGCGTCACGCGCGACCGCGGCGGCCGGGGTGGCGGACGCGACCTGTTCCCAGGGGATGTCCCGGGCTCGGGGCCGGTGCCCGCGCGGGAACTCGCCGATGACGATGGCGTCCAGGTCGGGAGCGGCGTCCAGGAGTCGCTCATAGGTGCGGGTGGCGACGATCGCCAGCGAGGTATCGGTGATGCGCAATCGGACCGCCACCTGCGGCGCGGCGAAGCTGTCGGCAATCGAAACCGCCGTGCAGCCGGCCAGGATCACCCCCAGGTAGGCGGCGACTGCCTCCGCCGTCATCGGCAGATAGAGCGCCACGCGGGCGCCCGGTCGCAGCCCGCGTTCGCGGCAGTGACCGGCCACCGCGTACGCCAGCCGCGCCAGATCGGCCCGGCTCATCCCGTCCAGCGGTCCGTCCTTGCTCGTGCGGTAGACGATCGCCAGCCGGTCTCCGGCCGACCCCGGCTCGAGGCAGTTCTCGGCGATGTTCAGCCGCGCATCGGGAAACCACCGGCCGTCGCGCCATGCGGGCCCCGCATCGCCGTGGAAACCGATCCGGAGGTGCTCGCACATCAGCTCCCAGAACTCGGTGCGATGCTCGATCGACCAGCGGTGCAAAGCGGCGATGTGGTCGACGCCGACGCGCCGCGCCAGCCTGCGTACGTTGGTGTCTCCGGACCCCATCTCCGGCAGCCACGCCGGCGCCGGCGGCAGGTCCGGGTCGCGGTCCGAATATGCGGTGGCGAAGCACAGCCGGTGCACGGCGAAGGGGATGCGAGTGAGCGGCAACGGCTCGGCCAGCACTTCACGGACCATCCGCTGCCAGCGCCGCTCTCCGGTCGGCTCGACCGCGCAGCGCTCGATGTTCTCCGCCAGCGCGACCGCATCGTCGACTCCGAGCGCGGTCAACCTCGGAAGGACCGCGGGCTTGGGCGTCCTCTGTGCCTTCATCCGCAACCGTGACGAGTCTGCCGAGCCGGCCGCGTGCGGCGCAAGTCCGGGCGGTTCCCTCAGGCTGCGTTCGGCATACGGTGCGGGCCTGGATCCGTCCGTTTCATCGCTCACCGGGGGCCGCAGGTTGCGTGTGCCGGCCCGGAGCGGTACTCTGTATCCAGCCATGGTGCAGCGCCTGACTCCGGAGGGGGCGTTGGCGCCCGAGTGTCACGACGACCCGGGCATGACCGACCAGCAGCTCCTGTACGCGTTTCAGGTGATGATCCAGTCACGCGCCATCGACGAGTGGGCGGTCAGTCTCACCCGGCAGGGCAGGCTGCTTCCCTATCCGCCTGCCGTCGGCCAGGAGGCCAACAGCGTCGGCGGGGCCATGGCGCTGCGCGACGACGACTGGATCGTCCACGCCTACCGGGAGCTCGGCGCCCTGCTGGTGCGCGGCCTGCCGATCACCACCCACTTCCAGTACTGGTACGGCGTCGAGGACGGAAGCCGGCTGGACATCGATCGCTACCACCTGGCCCCGGTCGCCATCCCGATCGGCTCTCAGCTCCCGCATGCCGTGGGCCTCGCCTTTGCCGAACGGCACCTGGGACGCGACCGCGTGGTGCTCTGCTACTGCGGCGACGGCGCCACGTCACAGGGAGACTTCCACGAGTCACTCACCTTCGCCGGGGTGTGGAACACGCCGACCGTGTTCTACGTTCAGAACAACCAGTACGCGCTTTCGACGCCGCGCGACACGCAGTGCGCGTCGCCGTCGCTGGCGGCGAAGGCCGAGGGCTACGGTTTCTCCGGCGTGCAGGTGGACGGCAACGACATCACCGCCGTCTACCAGGTGGTGCGCGAGGCGGTGCGCCGCGCGCGGGCGGGTGACGGGCCGACGCTGATCGAAGGAATCACCTACCGGGTGGGGGCGCACACGACCACGGACGACCCGACCCGCTACCGCACCCGCGAGGAGGAGCGGACGTGGGAGCGTCACGATCCCATCAGACGCGTGCAACGGCTGTTGATGGAACGGGGACTGCTGACGGAGTCGGAAACGCGGGCACTGGTGGCGGACGCGCGGACCAGGGCCCGGAAGGCCTTCGAAGCGGTCGAGGCGGACCCCGACCCCGACCTGGAAGCCGGCTTCCGCCACACGTTCGCGGAGGCTCCCCCGCTCCTGCAGCAGCAGCTCGCGCGGCTGCGCGAACTGCGCGGCGACCGATGAGAGGCCGTCGATGAGAGAACGGCGATGAGGCCGGCCAACCTGGTCTCCTCCATCAACGACGGGCTGCGCACCGAAATGCGCCTCGACGAGCGGGTGATCACCTTCGGGGAGGACATCGGCGTCAACGGCGGCGTGTTCCGCGCCACCACGGGCCTGCAGGAGGAATTCGGCGCTTCCCGCTGCTTCGACACGCCGCTGGCCGAGAGCGTTGCCGTGGGCAGCGCGCTGGGGATGGCGGCGGCGGGGCTGCGCCCGGTGGTGGAGATTCAGTTCAGCGGGTTCATCTGGACGGCGTTCAACCAGATCATCAACCACGTGGCACGCATCCGGACCCGTACGCAGGGGGCTTTTACCGCACCGATGGTGATCCGGATGCCGTACGGCGGCGGCGTGCGCGCGCTGGAGCACCACAGCGAGAGCATGGAGGCGATCCTCGCGCATGTTCCCGGCATCAAGGTGGTGATCCCGTCCACCCCTCATGACGCGAAGGGCCTGCTGATCGCCGCGATCCGGGATCCCGACCCGGTGATCTTCATGGAGCCCAAGCGCGTCTACCAGGCGCCCAGACAGGAGATCCCCGAAGGCGACTTCGTCATCCCGCTGGGGACCGCTCGGGTCGTGGTGTCCGGCGCCGACCTGACCATCGTCTCCTACGGCGCCCAGATGAAGGAGGCGGTCGCCGCGGCGCGGCAACTCGACGGCGAAGCCTCGGCGGAGGTGATCGACCTGCGGACGATCTATCCTCCCGACCTCGCGACGGTGGTGGAGTCGGTGCGGAAGACCGGCCGGCTGCTGGTCGTGCACGAAGGTCCGCGCTCGTACGGCGTCGGCGCGGAGTTGACCGCGACCGTCGCGGAGCAGGCGTTCCTGCACCTCGAGGCGCCGCCGGCGAGGCTGACGGGCAGCGACATCATCGTGCCGCTGCCCCGCCACGAGCGGCACTACCTGATCGGCGTCGCCGACATCGTCAGCGCGGCACGGCGGCTGCTGAGCTATTGAGGCGGGTGAGGGAGATGTACGAGTTCAAGTTCCCGGACATCGGCGAGGGGCTGCACGAAGGCAAGATCCTCGAGCTGAAGCTGCAGCCGGGCGACGCGGTGGAGGAAGGCGATATCCTCGCCATCGTCGAGACCGACAAGGTGGTGGCGGAGATTCCGTCGCCGAAAACCGGGGTGGTACGCCGTTTCGGATCCGCCGCCGGGCAGGTCATCAAGGTCGGCGACCCGTTTGCCTACATAGAGGTGGACGGCGAGGAGAACGGCGCCGAGCCGGCGGAGACCGCCGAGCGCACGGACGGCGACGGGATGCGGCCGCCGGAGGGGGCAACCGTCGTCGGCCGGCTGGACGCCGGCTCCGACCTGCTCCCCCCCAGCGACGAGGCGCCGCCGGCCGCCGCGGGTGACGACGGATCGCCGCCGCCCTCGGCCGGGCGTCCACCGCAGCC
>JAPPNY010000255.1 GCA_028818385.1 Spirochaetaceae bacterium | reverse complement strand
GTCGCCCCATGATCCCAACCTGCCTCAAACCGTCCGCCCCGGCTGAATAGTTACAACGAAACGAAGATACGGCTCCATATCGAACAGCTGCCCGAAGGCGTGTTTCTGGCCACGAGCGCGGACGTCCCGGGTCTCGTTGCGGAAGGCCGGAGCGTCGCCGAGGCGGCCGAAGTCGCTCAGGGTCTTGCTCGCAAGATCGCGGAATCGTGCATCGAGCATGGGGATCCGCTTCCGCCTGCTCTGATGGAACACTTCGACGCCGATGCCAAGCTCGACTTGCTGGTACCTGTAAGCGTTCCGTAGTGGGCAGGCTTGCCGGCTTCAGATACCGGGAGGTGGCTCGTCGACTGCGCCGATTCGAGTACCTGTTTGACCGTCCGGGACCGGGTAGCCACGAAGTGTGGCGCCACAGGCGAACGGGAAGGAAGGTCACCGTGCCTCGCCATGCCTCGGACATGGCGGAATCGACGTCGACGACTTTCTGGCTGCCGGATAGCCTCTGACCTGCGGTCTGGTCCGCTGACATGAGCAGCGTGCGGTAGACTGACCCGCACATGGACACGAGTACAGAGAACGACCGGCTGGCGATCGACGGCGGCACGCCGCTGGTGACGGAACTGCCCGAGCGCGCCCTGATCGGCGCGGAGGAACGCGCCGCCGCGCTCGGGGTCGTCGACCGGGCGATCGCCGCCGGCGGCGCCATCGAGTACGGGGGGCCGGAGGAGGAGGCGTACTGTGCCGAGTTCGCGGCGACCCTCGGCGGCGGCTACGCCGACGCGGTCAACTCCGGCACCGCGGCCCTGTACGTCGCGCTGCGGGCGCTCGGCGTGGAGCCGTTCACGGAGGTGGTCGTGCCGGCGGTCACCGACCCCGGCGGCATCATGCCGGTGCCGCTGCTGGGCTGCATCCCGGTGGTGGCCGATACCGAGCCCGGCTCCTTCAACTGCGGCCCGGAGCAGGTCGAGGACGTCCTCGGTCCTCTGACCAGCGCCATCGTGGTCGCCCACATCGCCGGCGAGCCGGCGCGGATCGAGGCCATCGTCCGCCTGGCCGAACGCCACGGCGTGCCGCTGATCGAGGACTGCGCGCAGGCGCACGGCGCCGCCATCGGCGGCGCGCCGGTCGGGAGCTTCGGAACCGTCGCCACCTTCTCGACGATGTGGGGCAAGCACCACTCGACCGGCGGGCAGGGCGGCGTGCTGTTCACCCGCGACGGGGATCTGTACCCCACGATCCGCGGCGCCGCCGACCGCGGCAAGCCGTTCGGGGACACCCTGCCGGCGGGCCGCAACTACCTGGCGTCGCTCAACTTCAACCTGGACGAGCTGAGCGCCGCGATCGGCCGCGCGCAGCTCTCCAAGCTGCCGGTGGCGGTCGAGCGCCGCCGCGCGTTCGTGCGGGCGCTGGCCGAGCGCCTCACCGACGTGCCGTCGGTGCAGGTCCCGGAGCTGCCCGCCGGCGCCGAGCCGTCCTGGTGGTTCCTGCGGCTGCGCTACCGCCCGATGGGCGGCTGGGACAAGGAGCGCTTCTGCACGGCCGTCGCCGCCGAGGGGGTGCCGGTCAACCCCACCTACGCCGCGCTGCCGGCCACCTACACCTGGTTCCGCGACCGGCAGGTATTCGGGAGGCAGAGCGGCTTTCCGTGGACGGCGGCCGAGTACCGGGGCGACCCCGATCGCGTCTTCCCGTGTCCGAACGCGCACGCGGCGGTCGCCGAGCACTTCACACTGCCGTTGCGCGAGTCGTGGGGCGAAGCGGAGGCGGCGAACATCGCGGCCGCGTTCGCCCGCGTCGACCGCGCGGCGCAGGCGGGAGGCGCTTGACGCCTACAGACCGTCAGCGGGTTACGCTGACGGAGATCCGGGACGGGCCGGAACACCTTCCTGCGTCTCCGCGACCACCTGGTCGACGACCGAGCGGAGCGCGTCCGGCTCCGTCGCTCCCTCGACGCGGCGGAGCCGGAAGAGGTCCAGTTGCCGGTCTGCGCTCGTGCCGTCGCGGATGATGTCCCGCACCCGGCGCACTTCCTCTTCGCAGCCGAGCGCGGCGGCATCGCCGGCCAGGGTGTCGATCAGCGCCTCGGCGTACTCGTCGATGTCCATGCGCCCGCCGGCTCCGGCATCGCCCAGGAACGCGAACACGCCGAAGCGCTGCGCAAGCCACCGGTTTTCCATGATGATCTCGGTCCGCGGCTCTGCCGGCAGCTCATCCGACCGCGCCTGCCGCAGCAGCATGCGGATGAGCGACGCATAGAGCGCGGCGATGGACACCGCCTCGTCGATGCGCGGGCAGATGTCGCAGATGCGCAGCTCCACCGTCGGATGCAGCGCGGCCGGCCGGATGTCCCACCACAGCTCGCTGCCGTCCTGGATGAAGTCCAGGCGCCGGTACTCGTCCACGAGCCGGTCATACTCCGCGCGCGACTGCAGCGGAGCGGGAGTGCTGGTGCGCGGGAGTGCGCCGAACAGGTTCAGGCGGTACGACTTGTAGCCGGTCATGCGGCCACCGCTAAGCGGTGACGACCCGGACAGCGCGTGCAGGAACGGCAGGTAGCGGCGCAGGGCGGTCATGACCCGAATGCGCTCGTCCTCGTCGCCGAAGCCGGCATGGATGTGCATGCCGCTGATCAGCATGCGCCGCACCGCGTCCTGGAAGAGAGCGGCGAACCGCTCGTAGCGCTCCTTGCGGGTGGGCGCCTGCTCCGTCCACTCGGCGAACGGATGGGTGGAGGAGGCGATTACCGCGGCGCCGTGGGCGGCGGCCGACTCCAGCACCAGGGCGCGGGTCTCCACCAGGGCCTCGCGCACGTCGGTCACCGTGCTGCAGATGCGCGTGTTGGTCTCGATCTGGGAGCGGAGAAACTCCGGGACCACCTTGTGCGGCCCGCTGTTCCGTTCGCAGACAGCGAAGATGTCGGGGTCCGGATCGGCCAGCAGGTCGCGCGTGTCCGGATCGATCAGGAAGAACTCTTCCTCGACCCCGAGCGTGATTTGTAGGTCGTCGCCGGCTTTGGCCATGCTTCAGTCGATCGTCGACTGCCGGCGGCACTCTTCCATGATGCGCATCTGCCGCAGCACCTGCTCGGCGGTGACCGGCAGCGGACCGCCGTGGCGGATGGCGCCGAACAGCTCCCGGTAGTAACGGGCCTCGCCCTCGGCCTCCGGGGCGCCGGCGGCCTTTGCCTCTTCAAGCGTCCAGCGATGCTCGACCCAGTCGACCTGCTCCCGGTTGTAGCTGCGGTCGCCGGTCGGCTCGGTGGACAATTGGCGCTCGGGCCGGCTGCCGGGCCGCACGCAGCGCCAGGTCAGCTCGCCGTTGCCGCCCACCAGTCCGCCTTCCGAGCCCATGACGTGCAGCATCGGCTGCTCGTAGGCGCAGGTGGAGGTGATCTCGATGTCGATGGTCGGCGCCGCGGCGGCATCCGCATTCGCGGGATCGGGGGTGAGGACGACCTTCAGATGGTCCTCCGCGTCGCCGAGGGTCTGCACGCAGTCGCTCACGTACAGCACGCGCGGCTCGCCCGAACCGAACAGCGTCAGGGCCGCGTCGATCAGGTGGGCGCCGGTGTTGTTGAGCGATCCGCCGCCGAAGCGCCGCAGGGTCTGCCAGTCCCATCGCCGCCCGAAGCCATGGTTGACCAGCCGTACCTGAACCAGGCGCCCGAGCTCGCCTGCGCCCACGATGGCGAGCACCTTCTGCAGCTCGGGACGGAAGCGCCAGTTCTGAAAGACGGACAGCAGCCGGCCGGTGGCGTCCCGGACCGCCACCATGCGCTCGGCCTCCTCGAGCGAGGTGGCCATCGGCTTCTCGCCGACGACGTGGCGGCCGGACTCCAGCGCGGCGATCGCGTACGGGGCGTGCAGGTGGCTCGGCACCGCGACCACGACCAGCTCGACCTCGGCGTCGGCCAGCAGGTCGTCGAACTCGATGTGGGAACGGCAGCCGAAGCGCTGCTCGGCCTCGGCGCGGCGCTCGGCCAGGTGGTCCTGGACCGCGACCACGGTGAATCGCTCGGGCTGCTCGGCGAGCAGGCGCGCGTGGATGCTCCAGCCGCTGCGGCCAAGGCCGGCGATGGCGGTACGCACGGGGGAGGTTGAAGTGCTCATGACGGGCGGATCATAGCCTCACCGGGCCGGCGGTGGCAGGCCGGCCGGTTGACCGGCTCCGGGCGCGGACGTAGGGTCGGCGGCGAGCACACCGTGGCAGACGTCCAGGTTCGGCTGTCGAGCACCACCCGCTCCATGCCGGAGCGGATCGTGTTCACCCTGCGGCGCTACTGGTTCGTCTACCTGCTGATGCTGCCCGGTCTGGCCTGGATCGCGGTGTTCCAGTACGCGCCGATGTACGGCCTGCTGGTCGCCTTCAAGGATTTCAATATCGTCAAGGGCATCATGCGGAGCCCCTGGGTGGGCCTGGAGAATTTTCAGATCCTGTTCCAGACACCGCCGTTCTATGCGGCGCTTCGCAACACGCTGATCATCAACCTCTACAACCTGGCCTTCGGCTTCACCTTCACGGTGTTCCTGGCCCTGATGCTCAACGAAGTGCGGGTCTCCTGGTACAAGCGCACGGTGCAGACGATGGTCTACTTTCCCCACTTCGTCTCCTGGGTGGTGATGGGCGTGCTGGTGTCGCGCATGCTCTACCCGGAGCCCGACGGCCCGTTCAACGTCCTGGTCGGCCTGGTCGGGGTGCAGCCGCGCCACTGGCAGACGGACCCGCAGTACTTCCGCGGCATCGTGGTGATGGTCAACACCATCAAGGAGGCAGGCTTCGCCACCATCATCTACCTGGCGGCGCTGTCCAGCGTGAGTCCCGACCTGGTGGAAAGCGCCCACTGCGACGGCGCGCACCGCGGCCACCTGATGCTGCACATCTACCTGCCGCGCATCGCGCCGACCATCGCCGTGCTGTTCATCCTGCAGCTTTCCGGCCTCTTCGGCTCCAACTTCGAACTGATCTACAACCTGTACAACCCTGCCGTGTACGACGTCGGGGACGTGCTCTCCACCTACCTGTACCGGACCGGGCTCCTGAACAGCAAGTTCGAGCAGGCGACCGCGCTCGGGCTGGTCTTCAACGTGCTCGGGCTGATTCTGCTTCTGAGTGCCAACCGCTTCATCAGGCGCATGAACGTGATGGGCATCTTCGAATGACGACCGGGGGCATGCTTCGCGGCCGCCTGGGCTTCAACCTGTTCGACGTGTTCGCGGTCGCATTCGTCGGGCTGTTCGGCGTGGTCGCCGTCTATCCGATGTGGTACGTGCTCGTGGTGTCGCTCATGCCGTACGCCGAATTCGTCCGGGCCGACTTCATCCTGCTGCCGTCGCTGAACCCGGACCTGACCTTCTACCACGGCATCATCATCGGCGCTCCACAGCTCTTCCTTCGCGCCATGTCCACGTCCATCGTCAAGACCACGGTCGGGGCAGGCGGCGGCGTCGTGGTCACCGCCATGCTCGCCTACGCCGTGACCAAGCGCCACGTCCCCGGCACGCGGCTCATCAACGTCCTGATCGTCCTCACCCTGTTCCTCTCCGGCGGCCTGATTCCGCTGTATCTGCTGGTGGTGAAGCTGGGTCTGCTCGGCTCGGCCCTGGCGCTGGTCCTGGTCACGGGGTTCATCAACACCAGCTATTTCATCATCATGCGCAATTTCTTCTCCTACACGGTGCCCAAGGATCTCGAGGATGCCTGCGTGATCGACGGCGCCAACGAGGCGACGACGTTCTTTCGGATCATCCTGCCGATCTCCAAGCCGATGGTCACGGCGATCCTGCTGTTCCTGGCGGTCTACCATTGGAACGACTGGGTCAGTTGGCTGTATTTCGTGCGCGACGCAACGTTCGCGCCGTTCGCGGTCCTGCTGCGCAGGGTGCTGGAGCGGCCGACGGTCTTCTTCGACTCGGCGGCCGGGCAGCGCTTCATCGAGGACGAGGGCTGGATTCCGCCCAGGCAGCTCGTGATGGCGACCGTCGTGCTGGCCATGCTGCCGATCATGATGCTGTACCCGTTCCTGCAGCGGCACTTCGCGAAAGGCATCCTGATCGGCGCCGTCAAGGAGTAGCCGAGCCGCCGGTCGAGCGTTGCGTGCTCAGGCCGGCACGATCATCACGTCCACCTCGTCGACGACGATGGGCTCGGGGTCCGGCACCGCGCCGACGTCCACCATCCCGGAGAACAGCAGCGTCAGCGTGAGATCGTTGTCGCCGCGCACCACCAGGTCGGGGGTCAGATCGATGACGCAGGTGGTGTGCGGCGGCAGCGGCCTGCCCGCCTGCGCCGGGCGCCCCTCGCGGTGGTACACGCGGCGGAGTTGCCCGGCCGGAACCTCCGTGCCATTGAGGCACACGGCGATCCGGTCGGCCGATCCCAGGCCGACGGCGCGCAGGAACAGCGTGGCGCTGGCGGTCTTGCCGACCTCTTCGAACAGCCGGAACCGGTAGCTCGCCGACGGACTGCCCGGCTCGCGCGGCAGGACCAGCTCCTGGTCCTTCACCGTGCCGCACACGTTGGTGCCCGACGGGCTGATGCCGTGGTACCCGCCCCACATCGAGCGGTAGGTGTAGTGACGGACGCCGTCGGCCACCCGCCGCGGGTCGCGCGCCTCGCGCAGCAGGCGGAAGGACGCGGGCCAGCCGGTCTCCGCGCCGCGCCTGCCGGAACGGAACCCGCCCCAGTGCTTCTGGAAGTTGTAGACGGACATGCCGTCGGCGCCCTGCTGGCGCAGGGCGTGCGCCAGCGCGCGGTAGTTCTCCGCCGTCGCCGGCGGACCGAAGCTCTCGCGCGAGCAGCAATACGGCTGCACGCCGGGATAGAGCCGGCACGGAGTCCCGGCGGTGAGAGCGCGGAACTCCCCATAGGCGGCGTTGAAGTCCGTGAACGACGAATCCATCGGAGCGACGAAGTCGATCAGCCCGCCGCCGATCCACGCGGGCACGTCCAGCCCGAGAACGTGGCAGTCCTCCAGGGTCTCCGGCACCAGCACGCCCAGCTCCAGCCGCCGCCCGCGCGCGGCGCCGTGCTCGTCGAGCATGACGCGCAGCCGCTCGATCAGCTCTGTCATCAGCGGCTGCCGCCCGCGGGCCGGGCTCCGGTCGCCGCCGGGGGCGGGGAAGTAGAGGCCGTCGCGCATGGTGAGCAGCACGCCGTCCACGTCGAAGCGCGAAGCCACCTCCGCGACGACGCCGTAGAAGTAGTCGCGCACCTCCGGGACCGTGAAGTCCATCCGGTTGCCCGGCAGGAAGGCGCCTCCCGGTGGCACGTCGGTGATCTTCCACTGCGGATTGCGGTGCAGGAACATACCGCCCTGGTCCGGCGCGCCGTGGTTGTCGTTGACCCGGAACCCGGCCAGGCAGCGCATGCCGCGCTCCCGGCAGCGCTCCAGCATCACCTGCAGCGGCATGATGCCGTCGTCCATCATCGGCAGGAATCGGCGGTGCTGCGGGCGCGCGTCGTACTCGAAGCGCTCGGAGCGGAAGTACATGGTCCAGCCGGCGTTGTAGACCTCCTGCACGAACACGTCGGCGGCGCTGGTGGCCACGTGGTCGATGAACCTGCGGAGCTCTTCCGGCGCGGCCGGGTGCGAGGTGATCAGCGGGCGGGCGTCGCCCGGATCGAAGTCGTAGTTGCACACGTTGGACGGATCGCTGACGTAGACCAGCTCCCAGTCGCGCGGCGGCCTGGTGTCGGGGGGCGTCGAGGCGGACATCGCCGTCACTCCTGCGACCCTGCTACTCGGGCGACCAGGTGGTCGCATGGACGCCCTCGTCACGGGCTCCGGCCCACAGGGTCAGCACGCGGCCGTCGCGCAGCAGCACCGAGCTGGTGCGGGCGTCCATGGGGTGGTAGGCCAGGATGTAGGGCTCCGGGTCCCACGTGCGCCCGCCGTCGGGGCTGACCAGCGCGCGGGGACCGCCGACGGCGTCCTTGTGGTCGTAGGTCAGCACGACGCGGCCGTCCGGCAGGCCGACGGCATCCGCGGACACCATGTGCAGGCGGGTGACCAGGAACGGAGTGGTCCAGTCGTAGCCGCCGTTGGCGGAGAACATGATCGCCTCGTTCTTGTAGCGGCCCGGTCCGACCCGGTTGAGCGAGGGCGCCGGCCACCTCTCGTGGCCGCCTCCCTGCCCGGCGGGGGCGCCGAACAGGTCCGGGTGCAGGTATTCGCGCTGGAAACGCGTCGCGCAGAGCAGCTCGCCCGACGGCAGCTCCAGGAGGTTCGACTCGCAGCAGCCGGGCGGCAGCACCGTCCAGTCGCCCCAGGTTCGGCCGTCGTCCTGCGAGCGCAGCAGGACGTCCCCTTCGTATCCGGCCTGGCGCGCGGCATCGTTCCAGGCGTTGCCGCAGAAACAGATCACGGTGCCGGAGGCGAGTTGCACGATGCGGCTGCCGTCGCCCTGACCGCAGTAGCGCGTCGGCCGGGGCGCAAGCTCGGAGTCCGTCCAGGTCCGTCCGCCGTCGTCGCTGCGCGCCACGCGGGGCTCGCGCGTGGGGAACGTGCCGCGCGCCGGGTCGGCGTCATCGATCAGCGCGGCGTAGCTCGCCAGGAAGGTGCCGGCGCCGGTCACCCCGAACCCGAACACCGCCGGGTCGCGTCCCGACAGCGGGATCTGGGCCAGGAAGCTCCACGTGCGGCCCTCGTCGGTGGAGCGGTGGATGCGGCAGTCGCGGCTGGAGTAGACCAGGCTGCCGTCGGGATGGCGGCAGACGACCGCGCCCTTGCCGCCGGCGCCGTCGAAGTAGCGGTGCTCGGCCGCCACCCGCCGGTAGGCCAGCATCTCGAAGTTCTCGACGTAGTCGCCGCCCTCGTAGCGGTCGTCGGGGCGCATGCGCACCATGCCGTTGTCCAGGTAACCGCGGGCGTCGACCTTGTCGGTCCACAGGTTGGGGTACACCAGCGGCGGTTTCTCGAGGCCCTTCGGGGTCCAGCGCACCACGCCGATCGCCGGCCGGCGGCCCCACTCGTCCATGCCGGGGCCGTAGATGGTGGGCGCATACGAGCCCAGCGCCGCGCCGCGGTGAAAGGCGGACACGATCGCGCCGTCCGCGGTCACCGCGGTGGTGGCGCTCACGCCCGCGCCGGTCAGCACCGGGCGCGCCTTCTCGCGGATGGCGTACCGGCTGAGTGCGAGCACGTACATCTCGTCCCCCCAGTGCGTGCCGGCGTCGCCGGCGGTTGAACCGACGACCGCACGTGCCCCGTAGGGGAAGTGCGGCATGCCGTAGCTGAGCACCAGGCGGCCGTCGGGAAGCTCGGCCAGCGGTGCGGACAGCGGCGCGAATCCTTCCGGCACGTTCCAGGTGGCGCCGCCGTCATCGGACTCGCCCAGAGCGATCTCTCCCGCGGCGCCGCCGACGGGGGCGACCAGCCGACTGGAGCCGAGTTGCAGCGGGTGCAGCGTCCCCCCGTCGGTCGGAAGCTGGGCCGCGGGCTCCCACGCCGCGCCGCCGTCGGTCGAGCGCAGGACGCGTCCCGGCAGGCACAGCAGCAGCGTGCCGTCGGCCAGTGCGGTCAGGCACACACGCGCGGTTTGGGACAGTTCCACGTCCAGGGCGGCGGTCACCCGCCACGGTCCCGCTGCCTCGACGGCGCCCAGGATCGTCAAGGCGCCGCTCCGATGGATGGCGGCGAAGAGCGCCCCGTCCCGTCCGGCGGTCAGTGCAAGCACCGCGCCCCCCGGCGCCGCGGGCGTTGCCAGGTCGGCAAGCTGTGACCAGGTCACACCGCCGTCGTCGCTGTGCGCCAGTGACCCGCCGCGGCCTGCGAGCACGAGCACATCTCCCTGCCGGCAGAGCAGCGGATCGGCGTCGCCGAACAGCACTTCCTGGCGCTCGACGCGCAGGCGCCGGTAGCGGAGTACGTGGTGGTCGGCGTGATCGGACTCGAAGCGTTCCTTCATTTGGCGGTCACTATAGGGGATGATCGCCGGCCACGAACGGGAACCGGTCCGCGCAGGACGATCCC
The DNA here is from genome assembly GCA_028818385.1 of Spirochaetaceae bacterium. The sequence goes on along the minus strand of JAPPNY010000255.1, from coordinate 41 downwards.
ACGCTCGGGTCCGTTGGTCGGGGCGGAACCCTCGATCAGCG
>JAPPNY010000031.1 GCA_028818385.1 Spirochaetaceae bacterium | reverse complement strand
CTACGGACAGCCGTCTGCAACCAAGGGAATCCCCGGAGTTTTGCAAGAGGCTCACATTAGTCACATAAATGAGGACGGGAATCGCCTAAGTATTGAGCGTCAATCGACAGGGTCAGATGAGTATGAGAATGTCGTTCGTTCGCAAGACATTCCTGCGATTTCGAATGCGAACATTCATGTAGATTGTCAACGATTGCCGCCATCGTTTTCCGCCGTAGATGGCGTAGCAACCGTAAAGTACGCTTCGGGATCCGTCGTCATTAACACGACCGGACCAGCTTTTGCGATAGATATACCAGCGGAAGTGTCAGAGTACTACTATACTCCGCCCAAGGCAGTAGTGGCATTTGCAGCAAGTTCTTGCCCGGTTGGGTGGTCGGAATACGAGCCCGCATATGGCAGATTCGTGCGGGGGATCGATCGAAGCGGCAAAATAGATCCCGATGGAGAACTGAAATACGGTGATCTAAGGGAAGATATGATCCGTAGTCACGCTCACTTGGTGGGCCCATTGGAAGGCGGGAAAAGCGTAGAGGGAAACGGAGATAAGGACAGAATAAACTATGACGATGGGCCTCCATGGGCCAACCGTACCGTCCGACTGACGGCGACCACTTGTGAAGAGTGTGGCAATGAAACGCGGCCGAAGAGTGTATCGCTTCTGTACTGCGTTAAGAACTGATAAGCGCCTGGTGACCGACGGAAGCTCCACCGCTGTAGCGATAAGCGCGGTGCGCGCGATGGCGGAGGCTGGATGAACAAGGCCGGCGCGGTGAGGTGACAGTCCACTTTCTGGAGCTGCTCGCGCGGGTGGTGGACCAGACCAAACGGCGCGTGTTCGACGAAATGGTGCCGGCCGGGGAGAAGGTGGTGAGGCTGTTCGAGCGGAACACCGACATCCGTCGTCAACGGCGGGCGTGCGACCGAGTACGGGCACAGGACCAACCTGAGCAGCGGGCGCAGTGGGCTGGCGCTCGACGTGGTGGTCGAGGATGGCAACCCGGCGGACAGTACGCGCTGACTGCCGATGCTGAGGCGGCACGTGGGAAGTCTACGCCGAAGCCGCCGTAGTGCGCGGCGTTCGATGGCGGGTATGCGTCACGGGAGAATCTGAGGGAGGCCAAGAAGCTGGGGGTCGAGCACGTGGCGTTACGCAAGAAACGCGGCATGGAACCGACCGACATGACGCCGTCGGCGTGGATGTAGAGCCGTCGACCGCGTAGAGCCGCGCGCGGTCTTCGTCCGGGACGCGGAAGTCGGACTTGTGGGAGCCGGGGATGCAGGCGAAGCCGCCGTCCTCGTCCGTGATCTCCTGCAGCGCGAAGGAGACGACGGTGAGGCCGGTGAAGATCCGGTCGCCCTGCACGTGGTAGCGGAAGTTGACCCGGCCGCCGCGATGGCCGCCGTGCATCTCGAACTGCGGGCAGCCCTTGGAGCGCACGAAGCTGTAGGCGCTCTCCAGGCGCAGCTTGGGACCGATGATCTCGGTCAGCACCTCCATCAGCCCGGGGGTGGTCGATCAGCGAGATGAACGGCTCGCCCGCTTTGACCAGCCCCGCGCAGCGGTGCCAGGTGCCGTTCGCGTCGTAGCCGTCGGGGGTTTCTCCAGCGGCTGCATGCGCTCGGTGATCTTGTGCTTGGCTGTCTCGCACTCTTCGTCGGTGAGCACGTCCTCGACGAGGAGGTAGCCCTGCAGGTCGCACAGGTATTTCTGCGTCGCGGTCATGATGCGACCTCAATCGCGGCCATCATGTCATCTGTTTTCGTCGGCCCCGTTTGGCCGATCGGTCGAGTCTGTGCTTGGTGGTTCGGTATCTCGCCCAATGATCACTTCGCTTCCCCCGCGCGGCATCATTCGCCGCGCCGCCTCGGCAAACCTCCGCCACGTCCGGTCATCCGCAACAGATCGTCGATCCCTCCTGTCTCCGGCAGTTCCGTCAGCAGCGCCGCCGCTCGCTCCAGCACCGGCCGGCCGTCGCGGTACGCCGCCATCATAGCAAGTTGCGCGATGCGAGCTGTCAACTCACCCCGCACCGCTCGGCCGCCATCTCCGACTGATCGATCAGCACGTGCGCGAAGCGCGGCACCCCAGCCCAGATCGCGTGCGCCGCATGAGATCGCCTCTCTCGGCCGCCGCCGCCCGGCGACGATTCACGGTATCATGGCTTCCCACGGACATCGGAGCTACGGAGCGGGTGCCCCCGTTGCGCGGCGTCGGTTACCGACTCGAAGAAGGAGCGTGAAATGATCGAGCAGACCCGCGACCGAATCCGCAGCGCGCGGCATCTAGCAAACGGTGGCCGGGCACGTGCGCCGCGCCCGCATCACCGCGCATGTCGCGCCGTCGATAAACGCACCAGAGCCGCACTACTCGGCGCTGCGGTCATGGTCCTCATCACGTTGGTGCCCCTGTCGGCAGCAGCCGAGTTGTCGCCGGAGATTCAGGTCGATCTGTATCTGGTGCAGACGGAAGCGTACATCAAGGAGCAGGATTACGCGGCCGCGCAGGAAGCGATGGAAAAAATTCTCGATCTGCAGAAGAAGCACGACTTGAAGACACCGGACGTGTTTCACTTCAAGTATGCGGAAGTGTTGGAGCGCGCCGGATCGTATGCGGAGGCCATCGAGTCGTTGAACCGCTACCTGGAGCTGGCCGGCCGAGCAGGAACGCACTACCGGGAAGCGCTGACTCTACTCCACGAGGTTTCGGAAGCCGAAAAGCAAGCGCAGGCGGCGGTAGCGGAGAAGGCAGCAGCAGAGAGAGCGGCGGCAGCGGAGAAGGCAGCAGCGGAGAGAGCGGCCGCAGAGAGAGCAGCCGCGGAGAGAGCAGCTGCGGAGAGAGCCGCACGAGCGGCGCAGGACGTGGCTAGCAAGATGAAGATGATTTTGGTGTCCGCCGGGAGTTACCAGATGGGATCACCGTCGGGGGGCGGATTCGCTGACGAAATGCCGTTACACTGGGTGACGATCGCGAAACCGTTCGCGGTGAGCGTGTACGAGGTGACGTTCGCGGAGTGGGATGCGTGCGTCGCGGCCGGAGGGTGCGGCGGGTACCGGCCTGACGACAAGGGCTGGGGACGCGGCCGGCGACCGGTGATCAACGTGAGTTGGGAAGACACGCAGCGCTTCGTCGCGTGGCTGAGCGAGGGAACCGGCCATGCGTATCGGCTGCTCAGCGAAGCGGAGTGGGAATACGTGGCACGAGCGGGAACGAGCACTAGGAGCTATTGGGGCGAGAGCAGTAGCAGACAGTGTCGCTATGAGAATGGAGCCGACCAGACAGCGAAGAAACACCAAAGTTATGGAACGGTGGCAGGTTGCGACGACGGCTATTTTCGGACGGCACCTGTGGGGAGTTTCGAGGCGAATGCGTACCGGATACACGATACATTGGGGAACGTGAAGGAGTGGGTTCAGGATTGCTGGAACGACAGATATCACGGCGCTCCGAGCGATGGCAGTGCATGGCAGCGCGGCGATTGCGGTAATAGGGTGGTGCGCGGGGGCTCGTGGGACAGCTTTCCGTCGAACGTGCGCTCGGCGATCCGCGGCTGGCATTTCTCTGGGGGCCGGAACTTCGACCTCGGTTTTCGCGTTGCCCGGACGCTCGACTCCTGAGTCGTTGGGTCCTTACGTCGGGGGACCAGGGCGGAGCCCTCTGGAGAAAATCCGGCATCGGATTGGTGCCGGCGTTCGTCGAGGCACGTGACTGCCGGAGGTGAACCGCGATGAGGCAGACGGATGGATAGAGCGGGACGGGTCCTCCGCTGCCGTCACGGGTGACGGCCCCTCGAACGAGGGCCGCGTACTGGATGGCTCGTCCCTTCCTTCCGGCGGCATGGATCGGTCCCGGACCACCGGCGCGGCGCTGGAGGCGCACTATCGGTTCCTGCTGTGGCTGGTGCCGGCGCTGGAGCGGTTCCCGCGCAGCCAGAAGTTCCTGCTGGGCGACCGCATTCAGGGCACGGCGCTGGACGTGCTGGAGTCGCTGATCGAGGCGACTTATGCGCGGCAGCGGGGCGGTCACTTGGCGCGCGCCAACTTGGGCGTGGAGAAGCTCCGCTTTCTGCTGCGGCTGGCGCAGGATCTGCGCCATCTGGATCGGCGCCGCTACGAGCACGCGGCGCGCTTGGACGAGACCGGACGCAAGATCGGCGCGTGGAGCAAGGCGCATCGTGCCCGCGAAAGAACAGGACCTGTTTGACGGCATCGCCTCGTTCCCGGCGCTGCACGCGGCTGCCCGCCGCGCGGCCCGAGGCAAGCGGGCGAAGCCGGGGGCGGCGGCGTTTCTGGCCAACCTGGAGAAGGAGTTGCTGCGCCTGGAGCGGGGACTGTGGTGCGGACGCTACCGGCCGGGCCGCTACAAGAGGATCGAGATACGCGACCCCAAGCACCGCGTAGTCTCCGCAGCGCCGTTCCGCGACCGTGTCGTGCACCACGCCTTCTGCGAGGTGTGTGAGCCGATCTTCGACCGGGGGTTCATCGACGACAGCTACGCCAACCGCACGGGCAAGGGGACGCACCGCGCGGTGGTCCGCTACGAGGCGTTCCGCGACCGCTTCCGCTCGGTCCTGCGTTGCGACATCTACCGCTACTTTCGGCGGCGCGGCCTGCCGATCGGCAACCTGACCAGCCAGTTTTTCGCCCAACCTCTATCTGAACGGGCTCGACCACTTCTGCAAGGAAGTGCTGCGGGCGAAGGGTTATCTGCGCTACGTGGACGACTTCGCGTTGTTCACGACGACGCCGAGCGGCTGCAGGAATGGCGGTTGCGAATAGGCAGGTACCGGGAAGGCCGGCGCCTGTGCCTGCATGCGTGCAAGACTGGTATCACGATCGACGGCCGGCGCCCCTCCTGCCCCGCGCTCGCGGGGGAGGGGCGCCGCCTTCCGTGCAGGACGGCGCACGCCCGGTCCCTCCGGCGCTCCGCCGTTTGCGCGGCGACGGCGGCACAGGCAGGTGACACGGTCGTTTACCCGGTGTACTTTCGCGGATGCATGATGTTCGCGTACCGAATGACCGGTATCCTGTGCGTTCTGCTGGCCGCGGCGGCCCCCTCGTTCGGTCAAACGCCGAGGGTACACAGCAGCTTGCTGCTGCTCGTCGACACGTCCGGAAGCATGGGCGATCCAATCGGCAGCGGTAACGCCGAGATCAAGCTCGAAGCGGCGAAGGAGGCCGCGATCGCCGCGGTCGACCGAGCGCTGGCGGGCCGTACGGAAGTGGCGATCCTGGCCTTCGAAGGGGAGTGCGACAACCCGGTGTCCGAACGGCTTGGATTCACCACCGACAGGGATCGGTTGACCCGTTTCATCGACGGCTTGCGACCGGGGGGCGGTACGCCGATGGCGGAGGCGGTACTGGTTGCGAACCGGTTCATGCAGGCCAACCGCAATCCGCGGGCGAACTCGCAGATGATCGTGCTGCTCGCGGACGGTGACAACGCGTGCGGAGACGTCGCGCAGGCGATGGCGCAACTGCAAGCGGCCGGCATCGTGTTCCGGCACGAGACGGTCGGGTTCGGCATCGAACCCGCATCGGACGCCGCCCGCGACCTGCGCCACGTCGCGACCACGAGCGGCGGGCAGTACCATCACGCGGCCAGCGCGACGCAGCTCGCCGACGTGTTCATGGAGTTCGTCGATACGCTCACCGTGATCGACCTGCTGGGGATGTTCGGCAGCGGCGCGCAGACGCCACCGACCGATGCCGGCGCGACCACGAGCCCATCCGGGCACGATGCGGCACAGCAGGACACCGGAGTCGTGACGGGCATGCTCGGCATGTTCACGGCGAACGAAGACGCCGCGGGCGCACTGGCGATCGACGCGAATCGAGGATCGTGGGGGTGGGCTGCCGGCTACGCGAAGATGGCGGACGCGAGGCAAGGGGCGCTTGAAGAGTGCGGCGAAAGTTGCAGGATCGTGATGACCTTCGAAAGAGGATGTGCCGCCTATGCGGCTGGCCAGACTCAGAGCAGCAGCAGGGTGCACGCTTGGGGCAGCGAGTTCGATACGAAGCTCCAGGCCACGGAGGCCGCTGTCGGTGAGTGCGAGGACAAGGGAGGCAAGGACTGTCGGCTTTACGTGTCGTCCTGCGCTGAGGAGTCTGGAGAACGTCGCGAGGGCGGAGGACAGAGGTCCACCACGACGAACGGTGGAGTGGCCGCGGATACGGGCCGCAATGGCGAGGGTTCCACCGAGGCCCAGACACCGCGTCGGGGGGAGGCCGAGGTGGAACGACAGGGAACGATGTCTGGGGATGAGCCGGCGCGAGCGAACCGAATTGCGGAGTGTGAGAGAGGATCAGGATTCGCGGGTTTGCGGATCTTGGAGTGGACCGTGGAGAGTGACCAAGACGGGAACAAGATTCCGCACTATACAGTCGAGAACGTCGGTAGCGATTCCGCCTATTTGGAAATAGCTGACGGGTCGTCGGCCGCACACAAGTATCAGCACTTGTCGTCCGGGGGCACGGCAGGCAGTGGCGTGGGTGCGTTCCTGGCTGATGAGGGAAAGATTGTAATCGGATATGTTCACACCAATAACAGCGGACTCTTTGCTTATGATATTCTCTGCAGCCAAGAAGCAGGCCTATCGGATACCATGTCCTCGATCGACTGGGATCAGCTCGCGGAGGATCAGATCAACATCTGGTACATTGCGCCTGATGGAAGGGTTACGGTGAATGCCGGTACGTATGCGGTTACATGCTCGCACCGTCCCGGTTATGGGTGCGGCCGGTGACCAGTGCATGGCGTGAGCTCTCACGTAATCCGGTCACGGGAGTCGAAGTGTTTCCGTGGCAGTAGGCTGGGGAATTGTGCAGGTCGGCCGTTTGGCGCAAGCCGCGGCGGTCGCGCCGCCAGGAGGCTCGATCGCCACGGTCACGCCTCCAAGGGCGCAACGAGGGGATGACCCGGCGACCCATGCGGCGATAGACACCGAAATCGGAAAATGAGCGACGCGCAGATGCAGCGCATCAACCTGTCACGGCATGAGTTTCACGGCGACTGGAACTACACGATCGGACCGACCTCTACTCAACAGTGAATGAATCGATTATTTCCGCACGAGCCCTAAGCAGGTTTGGCGATTGCTTTTACCGTGACTACTCGTCAATCCGCCAGCCGGGGATAGCAACACCGGCTGGCGGATGCTTCCAAGATGGGGAGAGATCGCCAGGGAGTAAACCCTTGGTCGAGCTTCCGCTCCCAAGGGGCAAGCTCCCGATTCTGCCACACGCCTGTAGGGCTGTTGACGCGCAGTGCCGTTTCACGGGATGGCATTGGGCGCTTGAGGGCCGGAGAAGCGGCCGGAGCACGGAGGACACCTCAGATGCCGCTAACGATCAAGGCTGCCCTGGCAGCGTTTCTGCTACTCGCTTTCTTCGTTGCGCCGCTCGCCGCCAGCGGCGACCCCGATCCTAACTGCCCCCTAAATGCTCCGCTGATAGACCGGCTACATACCTATGCGTACCTTGAGCACCGCGCATTCCGGCCCGCAATGGCCTCCCCCGAATGCAGCAACCTGACCCCTGCGGGCCACGGCAGAATCCTATATTTCTTCCCGCCAGTCGAGGCTGGAGACGACTCCTACTGGCAACAGGTTTTGGCTGACTTGAGCTTCGATTCCGGCGATCTCGCCGTCTACGTCTTGGCCGATTCGCCGTCGCATAGCCGGTACTTTCTTACTTGCCAGACCGCCGAGCCATATCAAATCGTTCTGTCGTTTGTCATCAACATACAGGTTGGCCTGCAGTTCATCGCCAGCGGTGGGCGGCTGCCGCAGTACGCGGTTCACATCCTTGGTGAGGCTGCAACCTCCGACCCCAATATCGTCAATTCCATCGACGACCCGAACGTATCTGTGCAGCGGTTGCGCGACTTACAGTCTAACGAGGATCTGTTCTTGATTCGAGGCGTCCAGTCGCAACAGTTAGCCCAGAACATTGCAACCGTCCTCAATGACAATTGCCCGTTCGAGTTAGCCGTCGCCGCGGTCAAACACTTGGCAACGGAACTTGTGCCGGACAATTGCCTCGGCTCTTGCTCGGACCCGCGCGAATCGAACGAGCCTGCAACCTTGTCCGTCGTAGGCCATTCTCTCGGCGGCACTGCCGTACAGTACATCGCCGGCGACTACGCAAACGATCCGTACTCCTATGGCAATATAGTAATGGATTCGTACTCTTTCAATTCCTACGGCGCAGAGTACCCTAACACGTGGGTATCTGCAAAACGCAACTTCAGTTACTGCACCGCAGGCGACTGGGCATGCTTTCTAATCGGAGGGGATCGAAACCAACCAGGAACCCCCGTTATCTATGAACCGGGCAATGGCCGGTCGGCCACCCACGGTATCGCCAGTGTTCAACAACAGTTGTGCAATTGCCGCTCAGGAATCGGCCACGTAATTATCGACGAACCATAAGGCGAGCGCCCAAGGGAGCAATGCAATGAAGCTGGATACGAACGGAAAACGGTTATGCCAGCGGCTCCGCGGTCGCGGAGCCGTGCGGTTTATCGGCCTTCGCAGGGTGTTCCCCGCCGGCGGATCGCCCTGAGAACGCTACGCCTTCCCACTTGCCCGCTACGTCATCCCATACGAGCACTTGCTGATCGTCGCAAGCCTTCCGGCCTCCGTGCCTCAATCCATCCTCTCCATCGCCTTGCACAGTTGCTCCTTGAGCCGTCGATCGTGAATACGCGGCAGTTGGGGGTGATCTCGGACATCAGCACCAAGCATGAGTCGGCGAACTGCAGAACTGCATGTTCTGGTCGGCGTGCTTGTCGAGCAGGCGCATCAGCGAGCCGGCGTGGCCACTGAACGGAAAGCGTGTCGCCACCACACCTCGTTCGATCAGAGTCAACACACGCGCGGGATTCAGGCCCGCATGCTGCTGCAGCAGGGACGTCGCTTCTGCCAACACCGCCTCGCAGCTGAGAAACGGAATCGGAGCGCGTCGCCACTGCTCCAGGGCCCACGGATGGAACCGGTCCCGCCGGTCGAAAAAGGCGTCCAGCGGTCCGGTGTCCAACAGCCCACGACATCAGCGCCCGAACCCTTGCAGGCGGGTCTGGTCGGAAGAGAGGTCGTCGACACCGCTGTCCACGCAACCGGCGAGATCGCCGGCAACATCGAGTGCTTGACGGAGGTGCCGCGCTCAGATGCCGCTTCAGGCTGATGCGGACGATCTCCGACTTTGAGAGGTGTGAGCGCCGGGACTCATTCTCGAGCAACGTGGCCAGTTGCTCCGGCAGTCTGACCGTAAGGGTCTTCACTCAGAGCCAGCGTTCGAAGATCCGCTCCGCGTTCTCGTGCAGGATCGCGTGGCGGGCCGCATCGGAGATCCTGGAGAAGAGCACGCAGCCGATGCCGTAGTGGGGGTTGAACCACGGCAGGTCGTCGCCATACAGGATCTTGTCCTGTACGCCCGCGTTCACCATCCGGGTGACGCTGCCGTTCACGTGGTAGGCGGCGCACAGCTCCAGGTACACGTTGGGGAAGCGCCGGGCCAGCTCGATGCCGGCGTCCCAGTCGCCGTACTGGGCGTGCCCCATGACGATCCTCGCCTGCCCATAGGTCTGCGCGATCTTCTCGACGTGCGGGCAATCGCCGTAGCCGTCATGTCCCCAGGTATGGATCAGCACCGGGAGGTGCTCGTCATGCGCCCGCTCCCACACCGGCCTGCATCGCGGATCGGTGATGGCGACCCGGTAGTAGGCCGCCAGGATCTTGAAGCCGGCGAATCCGGGATGCCGGTCCAGCTCTGCGGCTTCCTTGCGTACGCGCTCAGGATACAGGGGAGTGACCGCCCAGTAGCCGGCGAACCGGTCAGGGAACCTTGCGATCGCCTCCTCCGCGTCCCGGTTGCCGAGCTCGCTGTCGCGCAGGGCGCGGTGATGGGCGAAGAAGGTCTTGCGAATGCCGCAGCGGTCCATGGTGGCAAGCATGTCTTCCGGTAACTGTTCAGGCGTAGGGTAGTTCGTTCGGCAGATTTCGGCAACGGGTCAAGACTTCGGATTGTAAATTGTTTCGGTTGCTGTACGTGCTCGTCGTTGCTGGTCT
>JAPPNY010000087.1 GCA_028818385.1 Spirochaetaceae bacterium | reverse complement strand
GCACCCCCCCCCCGCGGGGCCCCCCCCCCCCCCCGCGGGGGGCCCCCCCCCGCGGCGGCCGGCCGCGGCCCCGGAGCGGCAGTCGATCGCCGCGCGCCTGCGAGACGGGCTGGCCACGCTGCGCGGCCGGCGCGCCCTGCAGGCGACGGTGGCGGTCACCCTGGTCTCCAACTTCTTCGCCTTCCCGTTCCACCAGATGGTGCCGGTGATCGCCCGCGAGGTGCTGGCGGCCGACGCGCTGCGCTTCGGGATCCTGGTGGCCGCCTGGGGAGTCGGCGCGCTGGCCGGCTCGGTCACCCTGGCCGCGCGCGCCGTCAGGCGGCCGGCGTGGGTGTTCTTCGCCGGCATGTCCAGCTTGTTCGCCTGCATCTGCGGCTTCGCGCTGTCCGGCGCCTACCTGCTGTCGGTGGGGCTGCTGCTGGCCGGCGGCATCGGCTTCTCCGGCTTCGCGTCCATGCAGATCCTGATCACCCTGCGCTCCGCGCCGCAGGCAGCGCGCGGGCGGGCGCTGGGGGTGGTCGGCCTGGCGATCGGAGTCAACCCGCTGGGCAACGTGATCCTGGGGCTGATCGCCGAGCAGATCGGCCCGCAGGCCGCGCTCGCCGGCTTCGCGCTGATCGGGCTCTCCGGACTGGCGCTGGTCCGCTGGCGCTACCCGGAGCTGGGCCGCCGCGGGGCGGTCAGCGATCCGCCGCCGGAGCCTGCGCCGCCGGCGAGCTGAAGCGCTCCACGAACGCGGTGTGCACGGCCGGCGGCACGTACTTGGCCAGCACCGTCTCCCAGCCGCTGAGCCCGATCAGTCCCTTCACCACGCTGGAGCTCACCTCGGCGATCTCCCGCGGGGGCATCAGGAACACGGTGACCACGCCCGCGTCCAGGTCGCTGTTGATGTACTTCATCGACCGCTCGTACTGGTAGTCGAGCTCCGTGCGGATGCCGCGCAGCACGAACTCCGCGCCCCGCGAGCGCGCGTACTCCACCAGGAAGCGGTTCTCGTAGGTTTCCACCGTCGCCTTGGTGTGGCCGGCCAGCGAGGCGCGGACCAGCGCGAGGCGCTCCGCGATCGAGAACTCGTAGCGCTTGTCCGGATTCGTGCCGATGGCCACGATCAGCTCGTCGAACAGCCGCTCGCCCTGCTCGACCACCCACAGGTGGCCGTTGGTGATCGGGTCGAAGCTGGCCGCGTACACGCATCGCCTGGGCATGAACGCATCCCAACCCGGCCGGCGGGCGCTGGTCAAGGAGCCCGCGGCGGCACTATGATCGGCTGTCGGGGGTGCTGTCGTGGGTGGCTGTTTCGCGTGCGGCGCGGCGTTCGATCCGGACCTGGAGATCTTCCGCTCGACCACCTGCCCGAGCTGCGGCAAGGACGCGCACGTCTGCCTGAACTGCCGCTTCTACGACAAGTCCGTGCACATGGAGTGCCGGGAGTCGATCGCCGAGCCGGTGGCGCAGAAGGACCGGTCGAACTTCTGCGAGTACTTCAAGCTGCGCCAAACCGGCCCCGGTCCGGCCGCCGACGACCGTGCGGAGCGCGCCCGCGATGCCGCCGAGCGGCTGTTCGGCGGCCTGTAGACGGGCAGTCCGCCGGCGCAGGAGAAACGGCCCCCGGCGGCTTTCGTGGGAGGGGTTGTGAACGCAACCGCCAAAGGCATCCGCCGGGGGCCAAGCCATGCTTGTGGGAGAAAGGAGCCCGGTTCGCTTTCCGCAAGGAGTCTTCGTTGTGGACGCGACCCCCGTTGGTTTGTACCGGGCGAACCGGGCTCCAAAGGAATCAAGGGCCGTCACCGTAGCACAGTCGTCGCCGCTTTGCCATCAACATGACGTTTCCTTCCTGTTTTTGGAATAGTATTTCCGTATTCTCATCGGGATCTGGTGTCACGGCGCCGCCGGGAGCCGGATGCGCACGGTCGTCCCCCGGCCCGGGCCCTCGCTGGCCACGGTGATCCTCCCGGCGTGCGCGGTGACGACGGCGCGGGCGATGGCGAGTCCCAGCCCGGAGCCGCCGGTGCGGCGCGTGCGCGACGTGTCGGCCCGGTACAGGCGCTCGAACAGATGCGGCAGGTCCGCCGGGTCGATCCCCGCGCCGTCGTCCAGCACGACGATCGCCACGCCGCCGTCCGGCGCCTCTTCGGCGGTCACCGCGATCCGGCCGCCGGGCGCGGTGTGCTGCAGCGCGTTCGCCAGCACGTTGCCCAGCGCCTGACCCATGCGCAGCCGGTCGACCGCGAGGGCCGGCAACGCGGGCAGCGGCTCGAACGCCAGGCCGACCCCGCGCATCCGGGCCTGCGACTGCCACCGTTCACGTTCGGCGTCGAGCAGCTCGGCGACCGAGCACGGCTCCAGGTCGAGCCGCAGCCCGCCGGAGTCGGTCTCCGCAAGCCAGTTCAGATCGCGCACCAGGTTCCGCAGCTTGGTCACCTCGTCGACGATCAGGCCGGCGGCAGGCTCCGGCTCCTGCAGGCCGTCGAGCACCCCCTTCGCTTCCAGGTGGATGACGGTCAGCGGCGTGTTCAGCTCGTGGGCGAGGTCGTCGACGAGCCGCCGGCGCAGGTCGCGCTGCGTCTGCAGGGCGTCGGCCATCCGGTTGAACGCGGCGCTCATCCGTCCCAGCTCGTCGGAGGACGTGACCGGCAGCAGGGAGCTCTCGCCGCGCCGCGCGATCTTCCCGGCCGCCGCGGTCAGCAGCGTCACCGGGGCCGTGATGCGGCGCGAGATCCAGGCCGCCAGCGCCAGGGCCACGGCGGCGATCAGCGCTCCGCCGAGCGCCGTGGTGGCCAGCATGGCGCGCAGGAATCCGTGCAACTCGGTCACCAGGAACTCGCGCTCGACGTCCACGTAGGCGTAGCCCACCGCGCGCCCGGTCCGCGGGTCGGTCACGGCCGCGCGCTCTCCCCCCAGCGCCGGCGCCGGGGTCCCGCCGCGCAGGCGCGAGAGGTTGTCGCGGACCACCGTCCCGCCGCCATCGACGACGACGATCCTGATGCGGTCGACGTGGAACGCCGTCTCCGCGCCCCGCTCGCTGCGCTCGCCGCGCCCCTCGTCATGCTCGCCTTCCCCGCCGTAGAGGTAGCCGGCGTCCGCCAGCGCCCGGTCCACGGTCGCCCAGCCGCCCGCGGCGGCGTACTCGCGGCCCAGGTGACCGGCGACGCTGCCGGCTTCCACGCGCGCGAGCTGCGCGACGAACGCGTCCATCTGGCGCTGGGTCACGTAGTAGCCGATCCCGACGCTGAGCGCCACGGCCAGGACGACCACCACCACGAACGCCCGCAGGATGCGCCCGTGCAGCGACGCGGCCCGCCCGCTCACGAGTCCTCCGGCACGAACCGGTAGCCGGCGCCGTACACGGTCCGGATCGGCTGCCGGCCGCCGGCGCCGATCTGTCTGCGGAGGCGCAGGACGTGGTTGTCGATGGCGCGATCGTAGGCGTCGAAGTCGTCGCCGAACGCCAGGCCGATGAGCTGCTCGCGGCTGAGCACCTGCCGCGGATGCCGCATGAACGCGGCCAGCAGCGCGAACTGCGTGCGGCTCAGCTCGACCCGCCGGCCGCCGACCGTCACGTCGCGGGTCGCCTGGTCGATCGTGATGCGCCCGCAGGTCAGGACCTGCTGCACCTCGTCCTCGACCCGCCGCAGGACGGCCTTGGCGCGGGCGATGACCTCGTCGGGATCGAACGGCTTGACGACGTAGTCGTCGGCGCCGGTTTCCAGCCCCGCGATGCGGTCGGCGCGCGTCTCGCGGGCCGTGAGCATGATGATCGGCACGGGCGACTCGCGCCGCAGGATCCGGCACACCTGCATCCCGTCGAGCCCGGGCAGCATCAGGTCGAGCACGACCAGGTGAGGACGGCGGGCGCGGGCGAGCGCCAGGCCGGTCCGCCCGTCGTGGGCGACCTCCGCATCGAACCCCGCCCGTTCGAAGCGGACCTTCAGCCAGTGCGCGATCCGCTGTTCGTCTTCGACGATCAGCACCGTGCGCTTCGTCATCACTCGCCGTGGTGAAGGATCAGCGCGAAATGTCGCACGAATATCTCATCCAGAGAGGATTTCGCACGGGCGACGCTCAGGCGCGTTCGGCGGCAGTCAGGCGTTCGGGGCGTGGGGGCTGCGCACCACCTCCAGGTTGAGCACCTGCATGGCCTCGTCGCCCATCGCCAGGGCGTAGATGCCGCGCCGCGTCAGGTACGTCACCATGTCCTCCGGGATGCTCAGTGACGAGAACACCGGAACGACCGGCAGATCCCGGTATTCCGGGTAGTAGAGCGCGAACTCACCGCTCTCCACGAACCGCGCGAAGCGCCGGGCGTCGTTGCTGCGGGGCGAGGACTTGGTCTCGTTGAGCAGCACGGCGCGGGTGCCGACGTAGAGGGCGTCGAACTCGCGCTCGCGGGCCGGGTCGTCGCTGCGGTTGCGGGACACGCGGGTTGCGAAGTACTGCTGCCGGCCGCAATCGAAGACCTCGCGGGCCAGGCGGCGGACGCTGGGCGCGACGATGTCCTCGACCACGGTACCCCACTTGTTGGCCAGCTCACCCCAGCGCTTGTTCATCTCCCGCCGCTCGCGGGCGGCTACCTCGCGCTCGCGGGCGGCTGCCTCGCGCTCACGGGCGGCTGCCTCGCGCTCACGGGCGGCTGCCTCGCGCTCACGGGCGCCCTCCTGCTCGCTGCGCTCGATGATGCACTCCAGGCGTCCGAGGGACTCGTCGGTGCGCGCCATCGCCGCCTCGCGCTCGCGGGCGCCCTCCTGCTCCCGACGCTCGATGATGCGCTCCAGGCGTCCGAGGGACTCGTCGGTGCGCGCCATCGCCGCCTCGCGCTCGCGGGCGCCTTCCTGCTCCCGGCGCTCGATGATGCGCTCCAGGCGCCCGAAGGACTCGTCGGTGCGTGCCATGGCGGCGTCGGTGCGTGCCATGAAGGCGGAGAAGACGGTCTCCAGCCGATCGGTCTTCTCTTCGAGGACGTGTGTCCGTTGTGACAGCGTGGCCATGGTGGGCGTCTCCCGTAACCGGCAGAATAGGTGTCCGGCGCCCCGTGCGGCAACCGCCTCCGGGGCGAGCGGTCACTCCGATAGCGGGCGATTTGGCCGTGGCGCTTCAACGCGAGGGGAGCTGGCGCTTCGAAGGATCAGCACGCCGTACGCCTCAGACCGTACTCCCGTCATGGCCGCTGCGCGCCGTCAGGATGATGTCCGTGGCGACGATCCCGTGCTCCTGCTCGTCCGTGATCCGTTGCTCGTCCGCCGCCTGCGCGACCCGGGCGTCAAAGTCGGCCGGTGCCTGCCGCAGGTCGCTCCGGACGACTCGGATACGCCGCAGTCCGAGATGTTGACTCAGCAGTGGCCCGATCCGGTAGTGAATGTTCGATTCGAAGCAGGAATCCCAGAGATGGCGCACGTCGGTGACGATCGCGGCGAGGTTGGTCTTCAGCTCGGCAACGTCGGCCCTGTAGCTCACCGGTGTAGTCTCCGAGGCTCTGCGCGCGAGACGGGTCGGCGGCGTGCGATGCGCAGCCGCGGTGCCCCGCTGTTCCGGTCCCTGGCGAGCATAGGTTCGCCGCGCTGGTACGGCAACCGGCTGGAACGCGGTTGACGAACGCGCCGTCCGGTTGGCGCGCCCGATGCCCCGATCCCCCTGTCCGCCGATCTTCGGCGAGGCCCTGCTCGCGTCGTCCCCCGGTCCAATGCCCGGGTCGCCGGGGCACCGGTTCGGCCGGACGCCATCCCGCCCTCCCGCGGGGTCGGCACCGGCGGCATCACCGCCCCTTCCGGCGCCACCGGCTCACGGCGGCACGGCCCACCAATTCCCGGCCGCCGGCCGCCCCTAAACCGTTCCGCGCAGCATGCCGATGTGGGATATGACGGGGACGATCGTGGCGAAACTGACAGCGCGCGCCGTGCGCTCGGCGGCACCGGGCAAGCATCACGACCAGCACGGCCTGATCCTGCGCGTGAGTCCGTCCGGTTCGCGGCAGTGGATCTGGCGCGGCACCGTACGCGGGCGCTGGCGGGACTTCGGACTGGGCGGGTTCCCGTACACGTCCCTGACCGAGGCGCGGGAACTGGCCTTCCAGTACCGCAAGGTGGCTCGGCAGGGCGGTGATCCGGCAGGGCTGCGGGCCCCCCGCGCGGTGCCGACGTTCGCGCAGGCGGCGGAGGACGCCATCAGGACACGGAGCATGGCATGGCGCGACGGGCGGACCGAGAAGCTGTGGCGGTCGCGCCTGGACGCCTACGCCCTGCCGAAGCTCGGCCGCATGGCCGTCGACTCGATCACCCCGGCCGACGTGGCCTCCGTCCTGCTGCCGGTCTGGTCCGAGAAGGTGGAAACCGGCCGCCGCCTCCGGCGGATCATCTCGGCCGTCATGCAGGCCGCCGTTGCCGCCGGGCACCGCGCCGACGACCCCGCCGGCCCGGTCCTCACCGCCCTGCTGCCGAAGCCCGGACGGGTGCCGGCCAGGCACTACGGCGCCCTGTCGCACTCCGAGGTCGCCCCGGCCCTCGTCAAGGTGCGGGAGGCAGGCGAGGTGTGGACCGGCGCCCGGCTCTGCTTCGAGCTCATCGCGCTGACCGCCTGCCGGAGCGGCGAAGCCCGTGCGGCCACCTGGGCGGAAGTCGACATCGACGCGGCGACGTGGACGGTCCCGGCGGAGCGGACGAAAATGGCCCGCGCCCTGCGCGTGCCGCTCGCCACCCAGGCCCTCCGGGTCCTCGCCGCGGCGCGTGAGCTGACCACCGGCGGCGCCGACGACCTGTTGTTTCCGGCCCGCCTGGGAGGCGTGATGCGCGACAGCACCCTGGCGACCCTCCCGCGGCGCCTCGGACTGGGCACCGTCCACGGGCTCCGCAGCGCATTCCGCTCGTGGTGCTCCGAGCGGGGCGTCGACCACGCGGCCGCCGAGCTCGCGCTCGGCCACGCCATCGGCTCCGCGACCGTCGCGGCCTATGCGCGGAGCGACCTCCTCGAGCGGCGCGCCGCTCTGATGCAGGAGTGGGCCGACTACTGCGAATCGCGCTGAGCGCACCGATCGTGCGGCAAAGGTAGCCGCATTTCCGCTGACGGCACTGATCCTGGTGGCCCTCATCGCCTGCCAGGGACCTGCCGGACCGGCTGGAGCCGCTGGCGCCAAGGGCGACACCGGGGCCGCTGGACCCACCGGACCCGCTGGACCCTCGGGTGACACCGGACCCGAGGGCGGTCAGGGGCCGGCCGGATACAACGCGTTGGCCGTGAAGCACCAGGACTCGACGGTGGTCATCCGGATCAACGACGGAGAGAACGCTGACGGCAATCTGATCGTTGGTGAACCCCAGATGTATGACGCGTCGACACTCTTCACCGGTGGCGTTCCCCCGCTCACTTATGAAGCTGAGGTGACCGGTACGAACATGGCCCACCTCACCGCTGAGAATACGGACGGCGGCGCGATGGTCACGATCACGGTCGATGAGGATGCGCTCGCAACTCTTTACAGCGCTGAGAATGCCGCTAGTGATCCTCTTGACGCCACACGCATGGAGGTCAAGCTCACGGCGACCGATAGCGCGGGTGCGCAGACTGAGACCACGATTTACGTCATCCGCAACAAGCCGCCCACGGTCCCGACCGGCGCCCCGGCTATTCCGAACCTGAACATCGGCACCCAGATGGCCGAGAAATTGGAAGGCTCGAATTGGCCCGGCGGCACAGACTATATGTGTGAAATGATGAATAGCTGCGTGCTCACGCTGTCGCATGCTTCGGGCGGCCAGTTCGAGGACGACGACGAGACTCTCACCTATTCGGCGGTATCGGACGACACGTCCAAGGTCCAAGTTTCCACCAATGACGACGGCAAGCTCGTCATCATGGGCGTAGGTTCGACCGAGAGGGACGATGCGACGGCCGAGACGTTTGATGACGACGGAGTGACCATCACGGTCACGGCAACGGACGAAGGCGGTCTTATGAGCGAAGAGAAGACCTTCAAGGTATTGGTCAATGCTCAGCCCGCGCGTTCCGATGTTGCGATTCCTCTGGTGAAACTTGACGACGGAGCTCGCCCACTCGACGTGTCTGTCTTCTTGGAAGATGAGGACACGCTCGCCTACACCGTCCTCGACAATGATGCGACAGAGGACGGTCCGTTTCCGTATGTGACGGTTACCAGCACGGGTAGTGTCGTTACGTTCACCCCGACGGAGAACGGACTGAATGGTACCCGCATGGTGACGATCCGCGCGGCGGAACCGGAAGGTGCGGCTATCTCGGCAACCGGGTCTGTCGGACAGTACCTGGATATTACTATCACGGTGGAGAACGCCTCGAACTGACCGGGCTGACTGTTCGAATAAAGGGCTGCCACGGGGGTTCCCCTTGGCGGCCCTTTTTTCGTGCACCGGGCATGGGCTCTCGTCAGGTGGTGCGGCGTGCGCGGAGCAAGCCAAGTCCTCTGCTGGCGCGGCAGGGGGAGTGGCGAGTTGAAGGCAAGGGTGCCGGTCGCGAGACGGGATCTGAAGGAAGCCGGAGACAAACCGCTCAGCCCGACGAACAGGAACCGCATCGGAGGCAGGCGCGTTGGATGAGAGGGCCGATCGACTCGCGGCGGGCGGAAACTATGTACGAGAGTGCCATGACCTAGCAGCCGACCCCTCGGACCGCTGGCGAAAGGATCGTGGTTACGAGGCCGAGCCGAAAAAGCTCGCACCGCACTCCGCCGCCGGTACCTCTGACATGGAGGCGAGGCATGAATGGCTCGCTGAGCCGATCGGCGACATTGCTAGCCGTTTTGTTAGCTTCGATGACGCTGGCTCCGGTTGTCGCGCTGGCGCATCCGGGCCGTACGGCAAGCGATGGCTGCCACTACTGCCACACGAACTGCTCCCGGTGGAATGTACCGGCGAACCAGAGACACTGCCACGGCGGCAGTTCTGCTCCTTCCGCGTCGACCACGGAGACGCAGCCACGAACGCCAGCGGTCGGGTGCCCGGCTCCGACCGGGACATGGCGGGGACTCAAGGTAGCTGCCGAGTGCCGGTGCTCCCGGTACGATGGTGACGACTATCGGTACTCGCAGAGTGTCGAGCCGCCGATCGCTCGTGCGCTCGGCGGAGCCTGGTCACCGTACGACGGAACCGCGTTCGAGAGCCTCAGGGAATCCGACATCGAGCATATCGTGGCTCGATCCGAAGCTCACGATTCCGGACTCTGTGCGGCCGGCAACAACCTTCGCGCTCTGTTCGCCAGGGACCCCGACAATCTGACGCTGGCTTCGCCACGAGTGAATCGCCATGAGAAGAGCGACAAGGACGCAGCCGAATGGATGCCCGACCTGAATCGATGCTGGTTTGCGGCCCGCGTCGTCGCGGTGCGGCTGGAGTACAACCTGACGGTTGACCGGCGGGAGGCGGATGCGCTTGAAGCCATCCTCAAGGATTGCACCGACGAGGAAATGGAGAGGCCCGTCCAGCCGAGGTAACCGACGGGTAGGCTGAAGGCGGCTGATCGCAGGGTCGCCGCCGATGTAAACGCCGTGTTCGACGCCCCGGACTCAGGCGCCTGAGAACCACCGTTCACCGTACGCGCCGCTGCAGCCGGCGTCAGCCGTCGGCTACCTCGAACGCCGTCACGTTGCGCGTCGTGCGGCTGAGCTCGACGCCAATCAGGTGGATGGACTCGCCCCGGCCTCGGTACCTGGCCGCGTAGTCCCGTCGCGGAGCTGCGCCAGCGCCGAGCCCGGCGGTGACAGCTCCGCCACCTTGAACTCGAGGAGGTACACGTGCCCGCCGACGCGCACGGCCATGTCCAGCCGCCCGTGGCTGCTCGACTGCTCCACCGCCGACTCCTCGACCGTGATCTCGTAGCCCAGTGCCGCGAAGTACGAGTAGAACACGCTCTTGCCGAACCGCCGTGGCTGCCATGCCCGAATCGCCGGCGCCGAGCTCGCAAGAGGCGATCGCCTGAGCGGTCAGACCGCGATGGTGTAGTGGCTTACCTGTACCGACTCGGGGGCGGCACTTTCGTCTCGCTCCAGCCCTTCGAGATACAGCCTGATCGCCTCGGCCACCAGTTCACGGACCTCATTCCCGGTTTTCCCGGCGACGCCAATACCAGGAAGCTCCGGCACATACGCCGCGTAGGAACTGGGGCCGTAATTCTCTACCACGACCAGATATCTAGTCCGCCCCATCGTCGCTCTCCGTCTTGCCCTCGTTCAAGCCGGCCTGCTTGAGCACTTGGCCAAGCGTACCGGCTTTCATTCGAGCCTTTTGCAAAACCACCGAGATAGCCGGATTACTGAGAGGATAGAGGCCA
>JAPPNY010000119.1 GCA_028818385.1 Spirochaetaceae bacterium | reverse complement strand
GAGGCCGGCTCCGGCTCTTTCGAGCTTGTGCTTACCGGCGGCGGAAGCTCGGCCACGAACTGACGGCCGCAGACCACGTGCAGGCGAGCAGTCCCAAGTAGCCGCCGGTCTGCAGCAACCCCTTCCAGTCGCTGCGCCGATTGAGACCGATCAGATCTTCGCGGCCGAGTGGCGGGCGATACCAACCGATCCGGCGCGGGCGCAACGTTCGGTCGCCCTACATTGCGTCGGGCGCGCCGTTTTGCTCCATGAACACAAAGTCATCGGCGTCCAGGTCGGCGACGTCGACGTTCTCCAGCCGCACGGTGCCGGCGCCCTGCGAGCTGAGGTCGATCACGGCGTCGTCACCGTCGGCGGTGATGGTCAGGTCGCTGAACTCGGTGATGCCGATGTTGCTGAGATCGATCGTATCGTCGCCGTTGGTGAAGTCGTAGATCGTGGTGAGGGTCTGCCCCGCCGCGATAACGAAGGTGTCGTCACCCTCGCCGCCGTGAACGTAGTTGGTGCCGGTGCCGCCGTCGATGGTGTCGTCACCCTCGCCGCCGACCAGGATGTCGATCAGCCCCGCGCCGCCGGTGATTCGGTCGTCGCCCTCGCCGCCGTGCGCATAGCTGATCCCGCTGCCCGTCAGGGTGATCGTGTCGTCGCCCTCGCCGCCGGACACCTGGGAACCGGACAGGGTGTCGTCCCCCTCGGTCCCGAGCACGTTGCTTCCCAGGTCGGGGGCGTCATCGAACTCGAAGATGTCGGCGGTGACGTTGGCCGTCGTCACCCCCTGCAGCGTGATCGTGACGTTGTCGGCGTCCGTCTCCCCCGGCACCGTGATGATCGACCCGGTGCCGTCCGTGGTCGCGGTGATGGTCAGGTCGTCGAACGAGATGTCGTCGCCGAACGCCGACAGGTTGATCGTGTCGTCGTCAGTGTCGAAGTCGGTGATGGTGTCGCTGCCGTCGCCGGGGGCGAACACGAAAGTGTCGGCTCCCGCGCCACCGGTCAGCGTATCGTCGCCGGTGCCGCCGTAGATGATGTCGTCGCCGGCGCCGCCGTCGATGGTGTCGGCGCCCGAGTCGCCGAGCAGGATGTCCGCGCCATCGCCACCCGTGATGGTGTCGTCGCCCGAACCGCCGCGGATGATGTCGGCGCCCGCCCCGCCGGTCAGCGTGTCGGCGCCGGAGCCGCCCAGGATGACGTCGTCTCCTTCACCGCCGTCGATGGTGTCGGCCCCGCTGTCACCGAACAGGAAGTCGTTGCCGGCGCCGCCGTCGATGTCGTCAGCGCCCGCGCCGCCCGCCACGACGTCGGTGCCGCCGAGCGTATTGATGGTGTCGTCGTGCTCGGTGCCGGGGACGATGTCCATCCCGGAGGTGCCGGTATAGTCCAGGCCCTCGTCCTCTTCGTTGTTCTGATTGGGATCCGACATCGTGTCCTCCTGTGTAGTCCTACGTCACAGAATACTTGGTAAGGGTATCCTTTACCGTCGTCTTCGTTCAACCCGGCGCTGCCGGGACAGCCTCCTCGTCGGATGGCGGGGGTTCGGCTTCGCCGGCCTCCTTGATCAGGGTGACGACGTTGCACCCGTCCTCGCGCCGGTAGTCGACGGAGTCCATCATCTGGTGCACCAGGAACAGGCCGAGCCCGCCGAGCGCCGTGTCTTCCAGGGACGCGTCGAGGTCGCGCTCCGGGGCGATTCCCAGGTCGAACGGCAGGCTGTCGTCGACGATCACGACCACCAGCGAACCTTCCTCGACCCGCACGATCACCTCGATCCGGTGCCGCTCGTCGTCCTCGTACCCGTACTCGATGGTGTTGGTCAGGATCTCGTCGATCGCCAGGTTGACCGCGTAGGAGGCGTGCCCGAGGTCGTGGGCCGCGCAGAACTCGTCGATCCTGGCGGCGACCCCGGCGATCTCCCGCAGATCGTTGCCGAGCGAGATTTCCAGCGACTCCCCGTTCACGTTCGGACCCTCCCCGGAACGGCTTCCGTGTTCATTCCTCCCGCAGGGAACGGAGGAAATAGTCGGTCAGCGGCTTGGCCAGGTAGCTGATCGGCGAGCGCTCCCCGGTCTGGACGTGGACCTCGACCGGCATGCCCGGCGTCAGGTCCAGACCCGCCGGCGAGCGGTCCAAGCCCGCAGCGGCGAAGGTCGGAAGCGGCGCGTCGTCGGGCTCGATCGGCCCGCCGATGGCCACCTCCAGCAGGTACCACGACCGCCCGGTGTCCGCGTCGCGCACGGCGTCCGGAGAAATCCGCTTCACGGAGCCTGAATACTCCGAGGTCGTCCGCGCCGGAAACGCGCTGAACCGCAGCGCGGCCGACTGGCCCGGATACACCTGGTCCACGTCGATGGGATCGAGCTGCGCCCTCACCACCAGGTCCGCGCCGGCAGGTACGATGTGCAGGATCGGCTCGCCCGGGCGCACCACCTCGCGGGCGGAGAACACCGTCAGGCCGAACACCTCGCCCGCCACGGGCGCACGCACGTCCAGGCGGCCCAGGCGCTGCCGCACCGAGGCGAGCTGCTCCCGCACCTCGTTCTCCCGCGCCTGCACCTCGCGCGCCTGTTCCTCCGCCTCCTCGATTCGCCTGGCGCCGATCTGCAGAATCAGGATCTCGTATTCGGCGATCTTGCCACCGGCGCGAGCGATCGCGGCGTCGTTGGCCCCCGCCTGCCCTTGCAGGCTCGTGACCGTACGCTCCAGCGCCAGGAGCACGCTCCTCTGCATGGCCCCCTGATCGACCAGCCGCCGCTTGGCAGCGAGCTCTTCGGCGATCAGTTCGGTCTGGCGCACCAGCGACGCCGCCTGCGCCTCGAAGCCGGCGATCTCCTCCCGCGCCTGGCGGATGCGCTCGCGCATCCGCGCCACCTCACCGGTGCGCGCCTCGTTGCGCGCCCGGAACAATCGCTCCTGGCCGGCGAGGATCTCCTGGATGCGGGAATCGGCCGCCGCCAGACCGGCCAGCTCCGGGTCCCATGCCACCCGGTCTGCATCGCGGAACTCCGCTTCCAGGCGGTTGCGCCGCGCCACCAGCTCGGCGTGTTGCGCCTGCAGGATCGCCTCCTCCGACCGCAGCAGCGCGTCATCGAGCCGCAGCAGCAACTCGCCGGTTTCGACGCGGTCGCCGTCACGCACCCTGATCTCCCGGACCGTGCCGCCGTCGATGTGCTCGACCACCTGGTTGCGACCCTCGGTCGCCACCCAGCCGGTGACGAACACGGCGCCCCGGATCGAAGCGAACACGCTCCAGCCGACCAGGCCGCCAACCAGCACCATGAGCGCGCCGAAGCCCAGGATCAGCGCAGCGCGCGCCGACGACCACCGGGCGGATGCCTGCTCCATCAGCCCGGCCCTGCCGGCGCGTCGGTGGCGTCGGGCTCGGGGACGCGGGCGCCGCGCACGCGTTCGATGGCGCCCGCGATCTGCCGGTCACGCTCCGACTGAGCCTCCGGCGATGGAGAAGCGGAGGTCGCCGTCGACACGGACGGCGCTTCCGGCTGTGGCGCAGCGGCTTCAGGCTTCTCCGGCTCCGGCGGTTTGTGCAAGACCGGCTTTGGCCGGTCCGGCCTCGGCCGGTTCGGTCTGTCCCCGTCGGGTTTGTCCCGGTCTGGCGGCTTCCGGCCTGCTCGTTCGCGGTCCGGCGGCGTCGGAGCGGGCGCCTGTGCCGGCGCCGGCCCTCCCGGCCCGGCAGCCTTCCGCGCACGGGCCGGCGGCTGCCGCCGTGCTCTGGCGGGCACCGGCCGGCCGGCCTCCATCAGGTAAACCCGGTCGCACTGCGCGAACGCGCCGTGGCGGTGGGCGACGATCACCGCCGCGCCGCCGCGTGCCTTGTGCCCCTTCACCGCGCCGGCGAGAGCGACGGTGCCTTCCGCGTCGAGGTTGGCGTCCGGCTCGTCCATGATGACCACCACCGGCGATCCGTAGAACGCACGCGCCAGCGCGATGCGCTGGCGCTGGCCGCCCGAGAGCGCCGCTCCCCCCGCCGACACCTGGAAGTCGTAGCCGCCGGGCAGCCTGAGAATCATCTCGTGCGCCCCGGTGCGTTTCGCCGCATCGACGACCGCCGCGTCATCGGGCCGGGGCGCCATCCGGGCGATGTTCTCGGCCACCGTGCCGTCGAACAGCGTGACCTCCTGTGGGAGGTAGCCGATGTACGTGCCCAGGACCGCGGATCCGTACTGCTCCAGCTCCGCCCCGTCAAGGCGGACCGAGCCGCCGAGCGGGCGGACCACTCCCGCAAGGGCTCGCGCCAGCGTGGATTTTCCCGAAGCGGACGGACCGGCGATGCCGGCGGCCTGACCGGCCTGCAGGCGCAACGACGCCTGGCGCACCACCGCGAACCGCGCGCCGGGCGGGGCGACCGTGAGGTTCTGCGCCTCCAGGACCGCGCGCGGCTCCGGCAGCGCCGTCCGCACCGGCTCCGGGGGCGTGTCCCGCAGCAGGGCGCCGAGCGACCGCCAGGCGACCACCGCCCGCTGAAGCCGCGGCCAGTGCCCGACCGCCTGGTCGATCGGCGCGAGCGCCCGGCCCAACAGGATCGATCCGGCGATCATGAACCCCGGCGTGAGCTCCCCGCGCAGGGCCAGCCATGCCCCCAGCCCCAGCATCATCGATTGCAGGAACAGGCGCAGCGTCCTGGTGACCACCCCGTAGAGCCCGTTGCGGTCCGAGGTGGCCAGGGTCCGGTCCAGCAGCCGGTCACGCAGCGCCGCGGAACGAGACAGCACGGCGTCGAGCATGCCGAGGCCCATCACGGTCTCTCCCCCGGCCCGCACCTGCTCGATGAAGTGCTCGGACCGGGCCGTCGCCTCCACCGCCTCCCCCTGCAGCTTTCCCGTGCGCGCCTGGTTGATGAGCGCGACCACCAGCAGCAGGCATCCCGAGAACACTGCCAGCACGCCCATCATCCAGTGGAAGGTGAACAGCACGAACAGGAACACCGGTGTCCACGGCGCGTCGAAGAAGGTGAACGCGCCATTGCTGGACCCGAACCGCTGGATGGCTTCCAGGTCGCGCAGCCCGGTGGCCGGCAGCGCGCGCTCGGCCGGCACCACCGAGCGCTCCAGGATCGCGCGCAGCACGCGGGGATCGAGCCGTGCCTGCAGGCGCGAGCCGGCGCGGGCCAGCACCCGCCCGCGCGCGTGATCGAGCACGCCCATCAGCAGGAACAGGAAGGCGACCAGGATGGCCAGCGTGAGGAGCGTCTCCTGAGAACGCGAGCCCAGCACCCGGTCGTATATCTGCAGCATGAACAGCGGGCCGGTGAGCATCAGCACGTTCACGGCCACGCTGAACAGCGCGCACGCCACGAACAGCCGGCGGCTCTCTGCCAGCGCTGCGCGGATTTCGCGGCTACCGGCTCCGTCCTGCGCCATCAGCCCCCGTTCTCACCCTTCGCCCGCGCCGACCCGCGCGCCGCCGAGGGCGGCATCGGAGAGCGGCACCACGCCGGTGACAACCTCAAGCCGCGAGGCGGCGGACAGGTAATCGTACACCGCGCGCGCGTAACCGAACTGCGACTGGCGCAGGACCGACTCGGCGGCGATCACGTCGAGCTGGGCGCCGACCCCCGCGCGGAAGCGCAGGACGGCGATCTCGTAGCCGGCCTGCGCCTGCTCGACCGAACGAGCCTGACTGGCGGCACGGGCGCTCGCTTCCCGCATCGAAGCCGCATGGGCATGCACCTGGCTGAGCATCACCAGTTCCGCGTGCTGCATGCGGGCGGTCGTCCGGCGCAGCTCCTCCCGGCGCTGCTCGACCCGCGCGTCGCGGCTGAAGCCGTCGAAGAGCTGCCACCGCAGCGCCACGCCGGCCGACGCCGACACCTGCCACCGCGGATTGACGTCGACGCTCCCGAAGGCGCGGATGGTGGGCAGGTACTCGGCTTCCTGAATCCGGATCTGCAGCTCGTCGAGCTGGTGGATCGTGCGGAGCTGACGGAGGTCGGAGCGGTGGGTCATGGCGTCCAGCCGGAGCTGTTCCTCGTCGGCGGCCGCCAGCCGGGCGGCACCGGACGCCGCCAGCAGATCCGCGTTGGCCGGACCGTTGCGCTCCATCGCGGCCAGCTGCAGCGCGCCCAGGTCACCCTGCAGCGCCACGGGCTGCAGGGGGTCTTCGCCCATCGCCACCAGGAGCGTGCCGCGCGCGACGGCGAAATCGGTGCGGACGCGCTGCAGCTCCGCCTCCAGGTTGGCGAACTGGACCTGCAGGCGCAGCAACTCGTCGTCGGTTGCGAACCCCTCGCGGTGGCGCGCCTCCGTGTCGCTCAGGGTCTGTTGCAGGCGGGCGATGCTCTGCTCGGTCAGCCGCTCCTCCTCCTGAGCCAGCAGGGCGTCGAAGTAGCGCTGCCGCACCTCGTCCACCAGCGCGTGGGCCGTCCCGCGCAGCTCCTCGCCGCGCAGCCGTTGCTGCCGTTCGGCGGCGTCGAGAGCCCGGAACGCGGGAACATCGAGCACGGCCTGGTCGACCCGGAGCGATGCGGCCACGGCATGGTCGGGTACGGCGGCTCCGGTCGGTGGCGGCCCGGCGAAGGATCCCACATAGGAAGTCTCCGCCGAGACCTGGGGAAACACCCCGCCGTGCGCTTCACGGGTCTGCTCCTCGGCAACACGCACGGCCGCCCCCGCCGCCCGGAGCTGCGCGCTTCCGGCCAGCGCCCGCTCCACCGCCACGCGCAACGAAAGGACCCCTGGCGTCTGCCCGTGGCAGGCCGGGCCGGCAAGTCCCATCATGACGGCCGCGGCGATGGCTGCCGTCAGCCGCGTCATCGGTCGTGCGGTTGCGGACATGCTGCGAGGGCCGGCTTCGGGTCGGGTGACGGCGTCCACCGGTATTCTCACATTGGATGATCGGCGCGTGGCGCCGGGAAGCTGACCGCCGCGCCCTCTCGGTGGCCGCCGCGTGCCACCGGAGACAACCGTGGATCAGCCGTCGTTGTCATGGACGGCGACGGTCGCGTACGACGGATGGCCGACCGTATAGCCGTCGCCGATGCGGACGTGAACTGATATGCCCCTGGCATGGCTGTCGCGCACGCTGTTGTCGACGATGCGTACGGAGAATGTCTGCATGCCGGAGGGGGAGAGTGCGACCGTCTCCGGTTTGTTGGCAGGCAAGGTGCCGAAGTCTTCGCCCCACTTCAGGTTGACCGTCACGGTGGACGCCGGCGGCGGCACCGCGGTCAGCGTGAACTCTGCCAACCCGCCTTCGGTCACGGCAGAGGTGCTTGTCCTCACGGTCACCACCGGCAGCGGGCCGTCCGGCTGCGGCGGCGAAGGGGAGCCGCCGGTCGTGGCCGCGTCGTCGTCGGTGACGGCCACGGTAGCCGACGCCGGCGTGCCGGCCGCGTAGCCGCTGCCGGCTTCGACGGTGACCGTCACCGAGCCGTCCGGCTCGTCGGCATCGTCGTTGGGCAGCGTGACCGTCAACGATCCCGTTCCGGAAGTCGGGACGGTGACCGTCTGCGGACGGTTTGCAGGCAGGAACGATCCCGACTCCGACCAGTTCACGCTGACCGTCAGCGCGGACGCCGGCGGCGGCGCCGCGGTCAGCGTGAACGACACCGTGCTGCCCTCGGTCACGGACGAGGCGCTCGCGGTGACGGTCACCGCCGGTGTCGCGGTACCGGGCGTCTCGGTACCCGGCGTCGTGGATTCCGGCGTGAGCGTCGCGCTGGCCGAGGCGGCTGTCGTCGCGCCCACCCGGTAGCCTGCGCCGGGAGCGATCGTGGCGGTGACCGTGCACCCCTCCGCCCCGACCCAGGCACCGCTCGTCGGCACCGTCAGCGTGGCCTCTGTCATGCCGGCGGCGATCGTCACGGACTTCGGCGCCTGCGTCAGCGTGCAGCCGGGAGACGCGATCGCGACGGCGACGGTCAAGTCGGCCGGCGGGGCCGGGTGGGCCCGGACCATGAACTTCAGCGGACTGCCCTCCGCCACCGGGACCGCCGGGGCGATGGTGACCACGGGGTATGGGGTGCTGGCGGGTCCCATCTCCCCGCACCCCGCAAGGGCCATGAGAAGGAGCCCGGCCGTGATCTGCATGGCCGCGCGTGACGGTCGCCCGGGTGACCGCCGACGCGGTGCTGCCGGCGACGAGCCTGGGGGCACCAGCGGTGTTGTTGCCATGTCAGCTACTCCTGCCCGCGCCACCATGTGCCGTTGCCGACGATCTTACCTCACTATAGCGTCACCATTGTTCCATGTCAGCATCCTTCTCATCATTTCTTACCATGGCAGTGTCTCCTGCGAGGCGTGGCCTGCATCGACTATCAGCGGATCTGCGGCACTTGGGCGCACTCGATCCACTTCGACGGCGGCGTGCGCCTGGTCGACCGGTCCGTGACCGCCGGGTATATTTGCCCCGGAGGCGCGCAGACCGATGTACGAGGTCCCGTTCGAACCGCCGATCCTGACCCCGGAGATGTGGGAGTTCTGGGACGAGAACGGCTACGTGATGATCCCCAACGCCGTGCCCCGGCAGAACCTGGACGCGGCGATCGCGGCGATCTGGGAGTTCCTGGAGATGGACCCGGACGACCCGGGCACCTGGTACGGGTACCGCCCCCGCGGCGGCGGCTTCTGGCGGTCGCCCATCTCCGCCGTCGGCATCGTCGAGTTCTACCACCACCAGGCGCTCTGGGACATCCGCCAGCACCCGCGCATCTACCAGATCTTCGCCGAGCTGCTCGGCGAGCGGCGGCTCTGGGTGACCTACGACCGGGTCAACCTGATGCCGCCGGCGCGCGCCGACCTGCAGGAGTGGTCGGCCCCGTCCGGGATCCACTGGGACTGCGACACCACCCTCGATCCGGTCCCGTTCCAGGTGCAGGGGGTGCTGTACCTGACCGACACCGACGCCAACCAGGGCGGGTTCCGCTGCATCCCCGGCTTCCACAAGGTGTTCCCGGAGTGGCGCAAGACGCAGCCGGCCGACCGCCACCCGAACCGGTGCGACGGCATCGACCAGGAGCGCTATCCGTCGCGGGGGATCCCCGGCACGGCCGGCGACCTGTTGATCTGGACCGGCCTGCTGCCGCACGGCAACGGCGACAACACCTCCGACAAGCCGCGCATGGCGCAGTACATCACGATGTCCACGACTCCGCCCGACGACCAGGAGCTTCAGACGCGCCGCTACGCCTACGAGGAGCGCGTGCCGATCGCCAACCCGCAGGGCGACCAGCGCGGCCGCGAGAAGCGCCAGCCGCAAGCCGAGCTGACCGAGCTGGGGCAGCGCCTGATCGGCTTCAAGCCCTGGGACTGAGGACGTTTACCGCCTTGCCGGAAGGCACCGTTCAGCGGTGCGGCGCGTGCCGATGCCGGTGGTGGGCATGACATAACAATCTCAAGTTTTGGCGATCGGCGCCACCTCCCAGAGCATACGGCAGGATGTGGTCTATCTCGATCAGATGTCGTGAGTTGCAGCGTCTTCCAGTCTTCCGGTCGACGTAGCTGCAGCGGCCGCCGTCCCGCTGCCACACCTGCCGTCGCACCGCCGCGGGAATCGCGCGGCCCGAAGCGCACGACTTCGCGGTCGAAGTGGCGGCGCCAGCGGGGTTCGTGGCGGCAGCGGCTCGGCGGTCCGTCGTTTCCTTCCGAGTCCGCGACGGCGCGGAGGTCGGCGTCGGGTGCGGTGGCCGCTCCGGCGTCGGAGTCGCGCCGGCGGGGATCGCCGCGTCGTGCACCGTCACGGCGGGACCGGGTTCCCGCGCGGCCCGCTCCTTCGCTGCCGAAGCGGGCTCGGATTCGCCCTGTACCGCCCCGTTGCCGGTGCGCGCCCGGCGTGGCGGCCGGCTCGGGTCATGGCGGTCGAGCGCTTCTTGCACGATGCGGCCGACGAGCTGCCCCACGGTCATGCGCGGGTCCACGTGTGAGAGCAGCCCGCGAAGCTGCTCCAGTCCCTGCTGGCAGTCGGCGTCGATGACGACCTTCAACTCGTAGCGCCCGTCGCCGAGCGGGCGCACCCGGTCGGCCGGCGGCGCCAGCTCCGGGTCCAGGTCGGCCAGCATGCGGCGGACCTGGCGCGCGCTCTTGCCGGCGGCGTCCTCGACCAGCTTCTGCCTTCCTGCCGCATCGAGCACCAGCGGCGGTGCAGGCTCGGAGTGCCTCGGCGTTGCGGCCGGCGCGACCTCGGCCGGCGCTGACCGCATCGCACCGCCCCCCAGCGCCGGCGCCTCCGTCGGCGCTGAGCCTGGCAGGTCAGCCCTGGCCGCCGCTGCCCCCGGCTCCACGGTCCCCGCCGGCGCGGTCGACGCGATGCCGGCGATCCCGCGCCGCCGCTGCCGGTCGAACGCCCACTGCAACTCCGCGGCGGCGCTCAGC
>JAPPNY010000075.1 GCA_028818385.1 Spirochaetaceae bacterium | reverse complement strand
GGAGCGCGGACACCGATTCGGAACTCACTCTTCGAGTGAGGTTCGCTTCGCTCACTCGGCTCCCTCGACCTTGGCCGACGCCGGGAGCCTGCCGTTTGCACCTCGATCTTCCGGCAGCAGCATGCGCCGGAAGTCGACCAGGTCCCGGCAGACCCAGCCGTCGGCCTCCAGAGACGCGCGCCGTTCCGCCGGGAATCGCGGGGAGAAGAGCGCCAGCTCAAGATGCCAGTCGCGGAACCGGCTTCCATCCCTGGTGGCGAGAAAGCGATCCACGTGGCCGCGGAACGCACGAAGTGACTTTGGATCGTGTCGTTCGGGGTTGCGTTTGCACGAGCCGAAGCGCACGCGCTGCTCCTCGTCGTTCCAGGCGACGACATCGATCTCCACCGACCCCGGCTGTTTCTGCGCCCTGTTCCAGTAGCCCGAGGCGCGATCGGTCATGGGAAAGTCGGTGTCACCGGCACGGGATGCCTCCTCGCTCGCCTCCCGCACCATCCGCTCGAAGGCATGTCCCTCAAGCGTGCTGAGCCGTGGCAGCATCCGTTCCGCTATCCGGCTCGACGGCTCGATTCGTGCCGCCTGGCACGCGGGTTGCATCACGCTGAGCCATGCGCTGAGGAACGGGTCGGCAACGACGTAGCGGGCGCGCCGCTGCCTTTCATGCGCAAACAGGGGAAGCTGCCGCTCGATGAGCCGCAGGTCCTGCGCGAGGGTCGTCAGATACGGTCCCGTGCTCGTCAGGTCGGGCAGCGCGTCCCGCACGTCTCCATGAGTGCAGCTTCTTCGCTCTGCCACGACGCGGAGGATGGCGAGGTAGTTGCGGTGCAACTCTCGACCGAGGAGGCTGTCGCCTTCCTCGCGCAACGGCGCATCGGAGCGGAGAAAGAGCCTCTCGCAGAGCTGCTGCGCCCAAGGTTGCCATGCGGGAATCGCGTCCAGGCCGTCCGCTTCGGCGAAGTGGCGCCAGTACTTGGGCACGCCGCCGAAGAGGGTCCACAGGGTCAGGCAGCGCTCCGGGGCCTCGGCTCCGTGATCGCGGCACACCTCCAGAATCGTTCGGAGATCCCAGGGGCCGAGCGTCAGATCGAACGTCGTCCGTCCGAACAGCGGCGCCCGCCGGTCGTCGAGCAGGGCTTCCATTTCCGACTGAACGGAGCCGAGGAGGATCAGTCCGCCGGCCCCGTCCTGATCCTGCAGACGGTCGACCTGCATCTGCAGGAGCGAAGGCAGGCCGCGGAGGGGCCCCTGGTGGCAGATCTGGAACTCGTCGAGGGCCACGATCGTTCCGGCCGAGCACAGCGCTCCCACGGCGGCCGCCGCGCCAGGAAGGTCCCTGATCGCGGGCGATCCGTCGAGCTGAGCTTCCAGGCCCGCTTCCCGGACTGCGTTTCGGAACACCGCCGCCAAGTCAGCGGGGGTGCTGTCGGGGAGCTGCACCAGCAGCGTGCGACGGACGTCCGGGTCATCCTCCCGAAGCGTCGTCAGCGCCTGGTGGATGAGTGCGGTCTTGCCGATCCGTCGGCGCCCGCGGATGGTGCCGAAGAACCAGCGGCGCCGGCGTAGCCTCTGCAGGAGCGTGCCCAGCTCCTCCTGGCGTCCATAGAAGGTCCAGCGACCGCCCATGGACATAACGTAAAAAATTTTCCGATGTCGTGCAAGGATCGCTGTCGTCCGCGAAACCGGTGATCGGAGACGCTACTCGGTCACCGATTCGTAGTCCGCGCGGTCGCCGATCCACGACTGTGGTGTCAGGCGTCGGCCGCCTCGAACGCGGTCACGTTGCGCGTCTCGCGGCTGAGCTCCACGCCGATCAGATGGATCGGCTCACCGTGCCCGCGGTACTTGTCCGCGTAGCCGCGCTCCCGTAGCTGCGCGAGCGCCGAGCCCGGCGGCGCCAGCTCCGCCACCTTGAACTCGAACAGATAGACGTGCCCCGCGGTGCGGACAGCCATGTCCAGCCGGCCGTGGCTGCTCGACTCCTCGACCACGATCTCGTAACCCAGCGCCGCAAAGTAGGAGTAGAACACGCTCGCGTAATAGCCCTCGTACCTCGCGATGTCGTTGTTGGTGTGCCATTCGTACGGGATGCTGGCGAAGACGGCGTGGAACAGCCCCTTCAGGCCGCCGCAGTCGCCCGCCGCCAGCAGCCGCGCCAGGCGGACGCTGTTCTCAGTCTGTTGCCCGGCGTCCTGCACCAAGTGGCGCAGCAGGACCTGGTTCAGGCTCTGGCGGACCTCCCGGTTCGGATAGCCCAGCCGATACAGAGGCATGCCACCCAGCTTCTCTTCGCTCGTGATCGTCAGATAGCCGGTCTGGAACAGCAGCGCTTCGGTGCCGATGTGATCCACGTCGAACGCCGACAGCAGATCCGCGGTGCTCACCGTCTCGTCCAATGACACCGACGAAACTCGGCGCTCGAACAGGGTATCCACCAGAAACGACGGCGTACCGGTCTCGAACCAGTGCGCCTCGAATTCGCGGCTGTCGAGCAGCAGCAGCACGTCGTAGGGGTTGTAAACTTTCTCTTCGCCGCGCCAGCGGTAGCCGTTGTACCACTCGCGTACCCGTTCCCGGTCCAGGCCGGCGACCTCCGGCGCGAACACTGTGTCCAGATCACGCTCCGTGTATCCGCAGATCGCCGAGTAGCGCCGGTCGAGGGTGATGTCGGTGAGGTTGTTCAGCACGGAGAACACGCTGACCTTGGTGAACTTGCTCACCCCGGTGAGGAACGTGAACCGCACGTGTGCATCGCTCGCCTTGATCATCCCGTACAGGCCACGCAGGTAGTCGCGGTTGGCGCGGGCGATCTCGCGCTGCTCCAGCGCGTCCAGGATCGGCTTGTCGTATTCGTCGACCAGCACGACAACCCCCTGCCCGCTGCGCTCATGCAGCGATCTGATCAGGTAGCCGAACCGCTCCGGGGCCGTGTCGTAGCGAGGACTTACGCCGGCCTGCACCTCCATCCCGTCCAACTGGGCCGACACGCTGGCGTGCAGCGAGCCGGGCGCTCCGTAGTGGCCGCCGGCAAAGTCCAGCCGCACCACCGGATGGCGCTGTGACCAGTCATGTCCGGCGTGGATGTGGAGGCCCTCGAAGAGTGCCTCGTTGCCTTCGAACAACTCCTTTAGCGTATCCAGGAACAGGCTCTTGCCGAACCGGCGCGGGCGCGACAGGAAGTAGCGCGTACCCCCGTCGAGCAGCCTCTCGACGAAGGCGGTCTTGTCCACGTAGTAGCAGTCCCGCTCGCGCATCGTGCGGAACGTCTGCACGCCGATGGGCAGTCTGCGCCGTGTCACCGGGTCATCCTAACCCGATGCGAGCGTGAGCTCCGAACGCGGAGAAGGATCGGTGCCGGGCGCCGGCCGGCCGTGCTACGGTGCGCGCGGTCGCCCGCCAGGGGCGGAAAAACGAGGGGAGACATGCCGCGAGTGAGCGTTGACGAGGCGATCCGCCGGGTCGCCGTCGAGGGCTGGTGCGTCCTGGATTCCGTGATCCCGCCGGGCGAGGTCGACGGCGTGCGCGAGGCAGTGCTTGCGGTGTCGCGGCGGGAGCGGGACGCGGACAAGCCGCGCATCGGCATCGGCGGGCTGATCGCCAAGACCCAGGCGTTCGCGCCCTACGTCGCCGAGGAGCGACTGCTCGGCGTGGCCCACGCGCGGCTGGGCACGCCGGTGCGCATCTCCATGACGCACGGCATCGTCACCGCGCCCGGTTACGGCCGCGCCAACTGGCACGGCGACTGGCCGTTCAGCCTGCGGCAGGACCAGAAGGTCCTGCACCCGTACCCGATCGACGTGCCGATGCACATCACCACCCTCTGGGCGCTCACCGAGTTCAGCCCCGCCACCGGCGGCACGGCGATCGTCCCGGGCAGCCACCGCTTCGGGAACAACCCCTCGGGCGACAACGGCTACGGCGAGCACACGCCGGTTCCGTCCGAGCTGCAGCCGCACATGGACCCGGGCGACGTGCTGATGATCGACAGCCGCGTCTGGCACACCAACGGCGACAACATCAGCGACCGTACGCGCGTCGGCATGGCGGTCCGCTACGCACCGTGGTGGT
The DNA here is from genome assembly GCA_028818385.1 of Spirochaetaceae bacterium. The sequence goes on along the minus strand of JAPPNY010000075.1, from coordinate 6,377 downwards.
ACAACATCCACGTGCTGACCGCCGGTATCCGCCAGTACGAGGAGTCGGCGGCCGAACGCGGGCTGCGCGCCGACGACGTGATCCCGATCACGCCCGAGCAGTACGCGTCGCTGCCCGCTCCGGTGAAGCCGCTGCTGCGCCACATCGTCGTCGGCCAGAAGGTCCGGGCGGCATGAGCGACAGCGACAGCGCCCACACCGTCGGCGCCGAGGAGGCGCTCCGCCGCGTGCGGACCGAGGGGTGGTGCGTGGTCGACGGCGTCATCCCGCAGCACGAGCTGGCCGCCGTGCGCGACAGCGTCTCCGCGACCCTGGCCGGCCGTTCCGAGTTGCGCGGCGTCATCGCCTGCGACCGTTCGTTCGCCCGCTGCCTCGTCGACGAGCGGCTCACGGCGATCGCCGAAGGGATGTTCGGCCCGGAGTCGCGCATCGCCAGGACCGACGCCTTCGCGGACGAGACCGGCGCCGCCGGCACGGGTTGGCACGCCGACTGGCCGTTCTACGGCGACGACACCTATCGAGTGGCCGTGCCGTACGGCGACCTGGCCATGGCGGTGACCACGCTCTGGATGCTCACGGATGCTCCCGCGGACGCAGGCGCCACCCTGATCGCCTCCGGCAGCCACCGGACGCACGACAACCCGGCCGTCGCGCCGGGCTACGCCGCCGACGCGGAGATCGCCTCGCAGATGCTCCCCGAGGTCCCGGCCGGCAGCGTGCTGGCGTTCGACAGCCGCCTGTGGCACCGGACGACCGCTCACACGGGAGGCGAACGGCGCCTGTGGCTCGACATTCAGTACGTGCCGTGGTGGCTGGACGTCACCAGCATGATCCCCGGCCTGGCGGACTACGAGACCCGTGCCGAGGGGCTCGGCTACCGGCCGGAGGATCTCCGGCCGCTTGACGATGCGGCCTTCACGGCACTGCCGGACCCAGTGAAGCCGCTGTTCGACCACCTCCGCTTCGACCAGGGCGTGATCGCGTGGCATCCGGACGCACCGGCGTCCTCCTGAACTCGGCGAGCGCCATCCGTAGCGCGTTCCTCGTCGCTACACGCCGGGCGATCCAAGCGTCGACCGAGTTTGGCATCGGCGGACACCTTGTTTGAGGCCAAGCGGACCGGCCTCGCCAGGATCCTGTTTGCGATCCTGCATCCGCGCCATGCCAGAGCAGCATCGGTTAACGCCGATGGGGTGCGGCTGCTGTTCGGTTCGCGTCGCGTCGACATATCGCTGGGCGACATAGACGCGGTCGATGTGGTGGACGGGCGTCTCTATTCCAGTGTTCAGGTCATCCATACCACTGGGTGGGAGCATGTCTCGGGCTTGCCCCGAACGGATGCAAACGCTCTTGCCGACGCGCTTGAAACTGCGAGATGCGACTGGTGGCTCCGTACGCATGCGCCGCAAATGAAAACGCTCCGGTCCGTGCATGACCGGCTGATGGCATTGGCCGATACCCCCAGATACCTTGCCGCCGACGCACTTCTCGATCTTGAGGCCGAGGCTCGAACAGTTGCCGGCGGGTTCGCGTCGAGGTGGCCGGAAGCGCTGTCGGATGCTCTCGAAGTCCGAATGCTGCGGGATGTTCTGGAGTTTCTGGAAGCGCCGGCCGATGCCAGGGCGAAGGCCAACGAGGCGTTCGTCGTCGAAGAACTGGCCCGCTCGCGCGAGTTCTTCGACCGGATCGAGGCCCGCCCGCTTACGAAAGAGCAGCGCAGGGCGGTCGTGATTGACGAGAGCCGCAACCTCGTTGTCGCCGCGGCCGGTAGCGGCAAGACCTCGGTCATCGTGGCCAAGACCGGCTGGCTCGTCCGAAAGGGGTATCGCAAGCCCTCAGAACTGCTGCTTCTGGCCTTCGCGCGCGATGCGCGAAAGGAGATGGAAGAGCGGATGGACAAGCGCCTCGGCACCGCAATTGCGCGCGACCTGACGGTCCGCACCTTCCACAGCCTGGGCATGGCGATCGTCGGCGAAGCCGAAGGCAAGCGCCCGGCACTCGCCGCGACGGCGGAGAACGACCGGGCACTGTTCGACCTGCTCAAGGGAATCGTGGCCGATCTGCTCGCCAACCCCGACCTCTCGGCGACACTGGATGATTGGTTGCAGGAGGGGTTCGCGCCGTACAGGAGCCAACATGAGTTCAGAAACTGGAGCGAATACCACGACTATATCCGAAAGTTCGATATCCGCTCGCTGAAGGGCGAAGTGGTCCGCAGCTTCGAGGAGTGCGAGATCGCGAACTTCCTCTACCTACACGGGGTCGCCTACGAGTACGAAGCCCCCTATGAGCATGACTTGGCGACATCGGAAAAGCGCCAGTACAAGCCCGACTTCCGTCTTCCCGAGCACGGCATCTATATCGAACACTTCGGGATCGACGCCGCAGGGAACACGGCGCCTTTCGTCGACCGGGGGCAATATCGGCGGGACATGGAGTGGAAGCGCGGTGTCCATTCCGAGCACGGCACTGTCCTGATCGAAACCTTCAGTCACGAACAGACCGACGGGAGGTTGCTCCGAAACTTGACGGAAAAACTTGAGGACCACCGGGTTGCTCTCTCGCCGATCCCGCGCGAGGAAGTGTTCGCCGCTCTCAACCAGCAGGGGCGGATCGATCCGTTCACGCGTTTGGTGGCGACCTTCCTGCAGCACTTCAAGGGTAGTCAGCGGTCCCTTGACGACATCGCGGAACGTGCCCGAGCCCACCGTGACCGGAAGCGGGCGGAGGCGTTTCTCGCGGTGTTCCGGCCGATCTTCGAGCGCTACCAGGAAGCGCTTGCTCGCGCAGGAGAAATCGACTTCCACGACATGATCAACCGGGCGACCGATCTCGTGGAGGAAGGACGCTACCGCAGCCCGTTCGGATACATCGTCGTCGACGAGTTCCAGGACATCTCGCCGTCCCGCGCGCGGCTGTTGAAGGCGCTACTCGACAGCTCGCCGGGATCCCAGTTGTTCGCGGTCGGCGACGACTGGCAGGCGATCTACCGGTTCAGCGGCTCGGACATCGCGGTCATGCGCGAGTTCGGGGACCGTTTCGGTGCGTTCGAGCGCATCGACCTCCCGACCACGTTCCGCTGCGTCGACCGCATCGCGACGGTCGCCACCGACTTCGTGCTGCGCAACCCGGCGCAAATCCGCAAGACGGTCCGCACAACGCGCAAGGCGGACCGGCCTGCGGTTCTCATCGGACTTCCGAGCGAACACGGAACCTCGCTTCTGAAGGAGGCTCTCGAGCGAATCGAGGAAGACGCCCGCCGACACGCCGGCGCGTCGGAGGTGCTGCTCCTGGGTCGCTACCGCCATCGGCGGCCCCGCAATCTGGACGTTCTGCCGAAGCAGTATCCCGGCCTTCGCTTCACCTGGATGACCGTGCACCGGTCGAAAGGTCTCGAAGCCGACTATGCGGTGGTGCTCGGTCTCAGTTCGGGAAAGCACGGGTTTCCCGCAGAAATCGTTGACGATCCGCTGATCGATCTGGTGCTGGCAGCGCCCGAGGCCCATCCGAACGCCGAGGAGCGGCGCCTGCTCTATGTTGCCGTCACCCGGGCGAGGCGGCAGGTCTTCCTGCTTGCCGACGGCGGCCCGCCGTCCGAATTCGTGACGGAGTTGATCGACGGCGGATACGATGTCGCCGTGTTCGGCCGTCCGCCGGAGAGCGACGTGCCTTGTCCACGATGCGTCGGAGGACGGCTGGAGCGGCGGGCAAACGCTCGCGACCAAAGCGTCTTCTACGGCTGCTCGAACTTTCCACTGTGTGAGCACACGGCGCGTGCCTGCCCCCACTGCGGGAACGGCTTACCGGTCAGGTCCGGTGAGGCTTACCTCTGCCGCGACTGTGGTGGATCCATCGATGCCTGTCCCGTCTGCGACGGCTGGCTGAACGCCAGAATGGGCAGGTACGGCCGCTTCCTCGGCTGCTCGAACTTCCCGGATTGCGACTACACAAGAAACCTGCGGACGGCGAAAGAAGGGCGCGGGTCGACGCCGGGCGGCGCGAAACCGGAACGGCGCAGGCGACGTTGACAGCGTGATCGTTTTCGCTCGCCTGGACATTCATGGTTCAGTCCGTACTCAGCGCTTCGTGCATTTGAATAGGTCTCTCGGCTTCGCCGTTCCGTCGTCCGAACCACGAAAATTGTAGTAGCTTCCCGTTCCATCGACAGAGACAAAAAAGGCGCAATCATAGGAGAAATCTTCATTCAGGCACCAATCCCACCTGCGTTCGATACCCTGAATTTCAAATCGCGTAGTTTCAATTATGTCGCCGAATCTTACTTCACCGGTGCCGTTGTCCAGGTTCGCTGTCAACGTTACACAGTCCGTGTCAAAAAGCCCGCATCCGTCGAAATAGTCACCACATTTCCATTGTTCGATCACTGTCTTGGTATCCTGCGTCGGAGTCGTTCCCGTCGTTGTTGTCGATGTGACGCTATCTACGGTTGCGCAACCTGCGTTGAAGGCCAGTACTGTCAAAATTGCCGGCAGAAGCCGGCGCGGACTCGAATTCTCGCTCATGTAGCGTTTTCCTCCTACACTGTTGGCCTTGGTGCCCGATGATCGGGGAATCTGCTCATCGCTACTTGGCTCCATTGCTTTGGTGATCCGACCCGCCGTTTTCTCGGCGGTGGCCTGCAAGCGTTGTCGTCGAGATGGGCGTAGATCGCGGTGGCGGCGAGCCTCCGATGTCCGAGCAACCGCCCGACGGGTAGGCAGGCCCACAGCGTTCATGATACGCAGCGAGGCCCACGTGTGTCGACAGTCATGGATGCGGAGGCCGGGAATTGCTGTATCCTCCCGGACACCGCATCAGATAGTGTAACCGTCCTGACGTTAGGTCTTCTGGCCCCCCGCTCGTGCGCTCCGCGCGGGGAAGCGCCGCGATCATCCTCGCGGCTTCCGGCCCGAGCCAGATCGCGCGTGGCCCGGTCTTGGTATCATCGATGCGAACGTTCGCGCCGTCGTCGGACAAGGCGCCGATCTCGTCCCACCGCAGGTTGAGCACGTCGGACAGTCTCGCGCCGGGTCAGGGACAGGAGCCGAAGCGTCGCCGCGTGCCACGGGCGATCCACGATTAAGACCGGCTCACCCATCGAAGAGCTCACATCGAGATTCAGTTTCTGACTCCGCCGCTACCACCATCGCAGCCGCTACGAGGCGGCAGCGCGATCCAGGCGCCACACGTCCCCTGGACGCCACGCACTCTCAACGCGGTGAGTGAAGTCGCGCTTGCTCAGCTCTACCTGCTCCGCCGAGATGGTTACCGCGCTTCCCGCGGCGAGAAACAGAGCATCCCGGTGGACGTGAACGGCACATGCGTGGCGCCGGCTCCACGGCGTGTGTGTCAGTGCCTCCCATTGTTCGCCGTCCGCGGAGTACCACACGTCATTGCGATTGCCGTCGGTCCAAACCTCGGCCGGGTGGTCCGCCACTCCTCGGTGCCCGCCTAGCACCCAAAGCCTGCCGTCCCACGCCGCGGTATCGTGATAGGACCGCGCCGGCCAGGGAGCTTCTCCCTCCACCAGGTGACAGGTCCATTCGCGTCCGTCTGCCGACGACCACACATCGTTGTGGTACAGGCGTGCCTTCAGTCTTGGCTGTTGCTCCAGGTCGTATCGCAGTGAGCTCAACGTGGTCCCGCCCGTCCCAACGTATCCCCCGCCCAGGATCCACATTCGATCGTGGAAGACAGGCACGCCGCCATTCGCGCCGGTGATCATCCCTCTGGGGGCCCATGGTGCGTTGTCCGTCACCAGCTCCCAGCTCAGACCGTCCCGTGTCCGCCAGACGTCGCGCAACGGTGGAGGCGCCGGCGGAAAGGGCTTCCCGGCCTTCAGGTCCGCCACGAAGTTCGTCTGGGCGGGTACGCTGGCCTGACCACCCATGACCCAGATCGAGCCGTCGAAGACCGTGACCATCTGGTTGCTGCGCTCCTGCCAGGGCACGGTTGACGCGACGAGCTCCCAATTCACGCCGTCCTTGGATTTCCACACGTCGTCGGGGGTCCCGCCCTCGGACCCGACAATCCAGATGTGATCATCGTGCACGACGGCCCCGTGCATGTGCCGGCCGCTCCATGGCGCGGTGGCCGCCAGCGACCAGCTTCCACCATCGTCACCCGAGCACCACACCTCCGAGCACACTTCCGATACGAAAGACCCAGCGCCAACGCCGGCAAGATCGGGCCTCGCGCCCGCGTACTGGTTCCAGCCACCCAGGAGAAAGAGCCTGTCCCGGAGGGAGACGAGCTGTGCCCCGTCGCGAGGCGACCATGGCACCTCCGCGCTCACACAATTCCAACGGTATGCGGTGGTCATCGGTTCGTAAGCGACCGGCGAACCCAGTCTCTATGAAGCCGGCGGCGGCGGACGCGGAG
>JAPPNY010000225.1 GCA_028818385.1 Spirochaetaceae bacterium | reverse complement strand
TCCGCTTTCGGCCCATCCCCACCTTACGCGTCGGAGTCTGTCGGCCTTCCCGCTGGCGCGGCAAAACCGACAGACTCCTACCGCTCGGAGGTCCGCTCCAGCAGCTCGGACAGGTGTTCCTCAAGCGGCTGCGCACCGTCCGCCACCGACCGCAGGCTGGCCAGCGTCTCTTCCACGGCATGGCGCCATCCGCGGCGCGGCTGCAGGCGAAAGCCGCCGGAGCCGTCCGCGGCCAGGGACAGGAAGCCCAGTCGGCGGCTGCCTGCGCCGCGCGGGACGACGCGCAGGGCGAGCCCGGCAGCCGCGAGCAGCGGCGCCCGATCCGCATGCGGGTCGAGCCGCCGCTCCGGCCAGGTGCGCAGCACCCCTTCGTCGAGGCGCAGGTGGGGCAGGGCCTGCAGGATGGCGGAGAGCGGCGCGCCGCGCATCAGTTCCCCGCCGCTCTGCCGTATCACCCCGCGCACGTCTCCGAGGTCGCGCCGGCTGGCGCCCGCCAGCTCCACTCGCCGGTCGCGGACCGCGCTCCACTCCAGGATCGCGTACCGCCGCGAGCCCTTGCCGGGCGTCAGCGGCAGGGTCACCCCGGCAAGCTGCAGGGTGGCGCCCGCGCGTGGCGGTCGCGAGCCGCGGGCTCCCTCGCGGTCGCTTCGGCCACGACCGGACCGGGGCCGTGCCCGCGGTTCCGGAACCAGAGCCTCGGCCAGGCGCTGATCGACGCGCGCGAGCATTGCGGTCCTCAGGGGGGAGACCGAGCGGGCGTACAGGCGCGACGTGCGCACGATCTCGCCGGCGACGATGAAGCGGGCATCCTCCCGGTACATGGATGATCCCGGGTGGATGTGGATCCGTTCGGCCGAAAGCGACCGGTAAATCCCGCGTCCCGTGTTGACGCACACGGACTGGATCAACCCGCGCGCGATCGCGCACAGGTAGTCGTGCAGCGGACCGCCCCCGGCAAGCGGTACACCCATGTCCGATACGATCTGGGCGAGCTGGCGCCTGATGTTGGCAACTTCGCCAAGCACCCGGGCGTCCAGGAAGTGTCGCGTGCAGAAGCCTTCCCGGTCGCCGGCCTGCTCGAAGCCGCGCAGCAGATCCAGGAAGCCCGCGAAGTCGCCGAGCCGGTGGTGGAAGACTCGGTGAGCGCTGCGCGCCTGTTCCTCTTCCCCCAGCGGATACAGGAACGGCGACGGCGTCGACAGGAACGCCGCGCCGGTGATGGCTTCATCGACCACCGTCGGGTAGCGGTGGATGGCCTCGACGATCACGCGCGCGAGCCGCGGCAGAATGGGAAACAGCACCATCTGTTCGCCGATTCCGGTCAGGCGGCGGCCGTCATCCAAGGCGCCGAGCCAGCGCAGCGAGTCCACGGCGGCGCGGATGTGCCGCCGGCCCGGAGGCGATATGAAGTCGAAGCCCTCGAAGTCGTCGATACCCAGATCGGCCATGCGCAACACGACCTCGGTCAGATCGGTCCGCAGGATTTCCTCTTCCGTGAACGCCGGACGGTTGTCGAACGATCGCCGGTCGTACAGCCGGTAGCACACGCCGGGCCGTGTCCGTCCCGCGCGGCCGGTGCGCTGGTTGCAGGAGGCGCGGGAGATCGGTGTCTCGGTAAGGGAAGCAGTGAACGTGCGTGGATCGTAGGCGTTGAGCTTGGCCCGCCCGGGATCGATGACCCAGACGATCCCGTCGATGGTCAGGCTGGTTTCGGCGATGTTGGTCGCTGCCACGACCTTGCGCCTCCCCGGGTAGTCGTCGAACACCCGCTGCTGCTCGTCGCCGCCGAGTCTGGCGAACAGCGGCAGCGGCGCAAGCGCCCGGCCGAGCCGCAGGGAGCGCAGGGTCTCTATGCATTCGCGGATCTCGCGTTCGCCGCTCAGGAAGATCAACACGTCGCCCGGCTCGCCGGTGCGGTCGATCTCGGCGACGATGTCGCCGATCGCCGCCTGGGTGGCAGCGGGATCGTTCTCGGGATGGACGGGCCGGTAGTGGACGTCGACGGGAAAGGTGCGCGAGTCCACCCGCACGATGGGGCAACCGCCGAAGTAGCCCGAAAACACCTCGGCGTTGATGGTGGCCGAGGAGACCACGACGCGCAGGTCGTCGCGCCGCTCCAGCACCTGCCTGAGCAGACCCAGGGTGAAGTCGATGTTGAGGCTGCGTTCATGCGCCTCGTCCACGACCACCACCTGGTACTCGCGCAGATCGCCGTCGAGCTTGATCTCCTGCAGCAGTATGCCGTCGGTCATGATCTTGATCGCGCAGGAGCGGGTCGTCGTGTCCTCGAACCGCATCTTGTAGGCGATCAGGTCTTCCGTAACCCCGTCCGCGGCTGCCATCTGCCGCTGCAGGTACCGGCACACCGAGACCGCGGCGATTCGCCTGGGCTGGGTGATGCCGATGCGCGCCGTACGTCCGTAGCCGTGCTCGTACAGCAGCCGGGGGATCTGCGTGGTCTTGCCGGAGCCGGTCGGGCTCTCCACCACGACCGCGCGGTGCTCATCGAGCGCAGCCAGGATGCGCCCGCGGTGCCGGTAGACCGGCATGTGCAGCGCCGCGTCCGGCATCGGCATCATGAACGGCCGCGGGGCGACCGGTGGCCGGTCGGACCCGCGCCGCCCCACATGCCCGCGCATCCGGCATGTGCGTCCGTTACCGTGACGGGGTAGGATTGCTTCCGGTGTTGAGGCGGTACCGGATGTCGGCCGACGGCGAGCATGCCGTCACCGCCCGCGTCTATACGCGAGACGAGCACGGAATCGACCGCGATCAGTTCGATCGCGACGCACTGGCGGTCGTCGGCCGCCTGCAACGCGCCGGCCACGAGGCATACGTCGTCGGAGGCGCCATCCGCGACCTGATCACCGGCCGGATCCCGAAGGACGTCGATGTCGCCACCAGTGCCCGTCCGCGCATGGTCACGCGGCTGTTCTCCCGCGCGCGGATCATCGGCCGGAGGTTCAAGATCGTGCACGTGCCGGCCGGCAGGCAGGGGATCGTCGAGGTGTCGACCTTCCGCGGTCCGGCCACAGCGGGGACGGGCACAGGGGGGACGGGTACAGGGGGGACGGGTACGGATGGCGACAACCACTACGGCACCATGGCCGAGGATGCGCTGCGCAGGGATTTCACGGTCAACGGATTGTACTACTGTCCCCGGCGCCAGCAGATCATCGACTATGTGGCGGGTTTCCGGGATCTCACCGCCGGCCGCTTGCGCACCATCGGCGATCCCGGGCAGGCGTTCATGGATGACCCCGTGCGCATGTTGCGGGCGATCAAGTACGCTGCCTTTCTGGGCGTGCGCGTGCCTGAAGGGTACCGGCGGCTGATCCGGCGGCACGCCGGACTGCTCGGCGAATGCCCGACCGGACGGCTGAGCGAGGAACTGCGCAAGCTGCTCGCCTCCGGCAACGGTTCGGCGATCGTCCTGGACTGCGCACGGCTGGGGCTGCTCGCCGCCATGCTGCCCGCGGTGGCCGGGTGCGTGCGTCCGCGCCGCCAGGATCCCCTGATCGTGGAGCTGGCCCACATCGAGCGCACCGCTCGCGCAGGAGAGGAGGTGCGCCAGCGGGCGATGGCGGCACTGGCGGCCGCGGTGAACGGGACCGCCAGCGACCCCACGCTGCGCGGCGTGAAGGAGGCGTTCGCGCCGCTCGCGATTACCAACGACGACGCGCGCTCCATCGTCGCGTCGCTGGGCGGAGGTCAGGTCGAGCCGAACGCCGGACCCCGGCGGCGGCGTTCGCGATCACGCCGTGCCCGTCACGCCGGCGGGTAGCCGTCGGCGTCCGGAAGCAGGCTGCCGACGGTTACGTCGACCTGGCTCAGCACGAGACCCGCGTAGCGCTGCAGGCTGGACATGATGAGCTCGCGCAGGTCGTGGAGCCCGGGTCCCGCCGCGGCTCCCGACGGAACGTCGACGATCACCTCCAGTGCCCATGCTCCGGTCGACTTGCTGACGATCACGCGCGCAAGGCGCAGGCTGGGATCGTGCTCATGCAGGCAGTGCGCGACCATCTGGGTCAGCGCCGCCTCCGACACCGACACCGCGCCGCGGCTCTCGCCGATCACCTCCGTCTTCTCGAACACCATCCCCTTGTTGCGCAGCACGCCCCGCTGCCAGAAGATCCTGATGGCGTCGATCGCCATGTGTGCGTAGTCCCGGCGCACTTCGACCGGCGGTACCGGGATGATGTGCTTGCCTTCGGACTCCCGCGCCGCGCGTGCGGCGTCGATCTCCGCGCGGCTGGCGATCTCCTCGATGTGCAGATACCTGTGCGGCGCCGGCAGGGCGAGCCGGCGGGTGATGAGCTGCACCATCCTGGCCGAGGTGCCCAACACCAGCACGCGGCGCGGGCGCATGGCCGCGATCCTCCGACGAGCTCCCTGAGCCGCGCGCGGGTCGTGGAATACCGCGGTCTTCACGGCGGCGAGGGCGTTGTTGGCGACCTTTGCCGACCGGCCGCCCAGGATCTTCTGGTTCCGGATCAGCAACCCGTCGTCGATGATGAGGTCCATGCCGTGGCGCGTGGCGATGAGTTGCGCCCGGAAGCTCTTACCGGTGCCGCTGCGGCCGATGAGCGCGGTGACGCGCACGCCGCGCAGCCGCCACGTCAGGTGATGCACCAGGGTTCGAATCCACGTCATCGAGGTACCGGCAGTCAATGTATCGGGCGCGCAACGTGAACGCCGCTCGCTCCCAGTCGGCGGAGTGCCGGGCGAGCCGCGCGATCTCCGGCGGCGCCTCCAACCACCGTGCACCAGTACAGCGCAGAAGGGAAGGGTCGCCGGAACACAACAGCCAGGCGTGCAGGAACGGCCGCCTGCGCCGTCGCGATCCGTAGCGCCGATCGCCGGCGAGCGGCATGCCGGCACTCGCGCACAGGGCCCGTACCTGGTGCCGCCGGCCGGTGCGGGTGGACACCGCGGCCAGGGTCATGCCGGCAACCGTGCCGATCGGGTGCAGCGAGGCGCGCAGGAGGGCGGCTCCCCGGTCGATCACTGCGCGCCGGCGCGTGGCGTCGTAGCCAAGGCGTGCCTGCAGGACCTGCGGGCGGTGCACCGTCCGCTCCACCACCACGAGGTAGACCTTCGTGGCGCGGCGCTCCCGCAGCAGCGCCGTCAGGTCGCGCGCCGCGTCGATCGTCTTTGCGTAGACCAGCAGCCCGGAGCAGATCCGGTCCAGCCGGTGCACGGCGACCGGGCGGAACGACAGCGATCCCGGCACCAGATCGGCAAGGATCGGCTCCAGGCTGTGACTGAGCGGCAACGGCCGTTCGGAGACGGGCCCGGCGACCGCGACCCCGGCCGGCTTGTCGGTCACGAACACGTGCTCGTTGTCCACCAGGGTGGGAAAGCGGGCCGGGATCTGCCGGGCGGGAGAGGCGGTCCGATCGCACGGCGCGACCGCTGCTTCGTCCGCTCCCTGTACCGCTCCGGCCGCGGCGGATGAAAGCGATGCCGGCAGCGTGATGCGGTCACCGGGCCAGACGCGGGCGCCCGGCACCGCGGGCGCGCCGTTGAGGCGCACCGCACCGGTCCGCAGCAGCCGGTACAGCAGGCTCAACGGCGTGGTCGGATGCATCCGGCGCAGGACGCGGTCGATGCGCCGGCCGGCGTCATTGCGCTGCGCTTCGCAGGTTCTGCCCTGTTGGCTCATTGTCGTGCCGTCACGACCGTCGTGCCGTCACGACCGTCGTGCCGTCACGATCGACACGGGCGCCGGAAACTCATGCCGTTCGGATGGTACCGCAGCGTGGCCGGCTGCGGTCACGTTGACACTTGCTCCGGCGCGGTTCGATAGTGGACGGATGCGCCGATCGGAGGCGGCTGCGCGCGCCCCGGCCGTGGCCCGGCGCCTCGCGCCCGCCGAACGGGACCGCGATCCGCGCCGGCGGATGGCCGGGAGCCTGCTTGCTGTCGTGTTCCTCGGTGCCATCGTGGCGCCCGCGGCCGTTCCGCTGTTCTCGGCGCACGCACAGATCTGGGATGGGTACTATCTGCTCGGCGGAGAGGGGGCCGGCGGCCTCGACGGCGCCTCGCTCGAGCGGGTGTTCGCGGGATCGGTGACCCGTGCCGCACCGTTACGGTTCACGATTTTCGGCGGATTCGCGGAAGTGCCGGTGGATCGGCTGGCGCAACGGCTGGACCGGGTGGATCCCCGTTTCGATCCGTTTCTGCGCGGCGTCACCGGTCTGTTCGCCGCCAGCGACCCTTCGGGTAGGGAATGGAGCCTGGGCTACCTGCGCACCGAACTGCCGCCGGCGGGGTTGTTGCTCCGCCTGGCGTTCCGTGCTCCGGCGGCGGCACGTGCGGTGCTGGACTTCGACGTCCGCGGCCGGCTGCTGGCGGCCGGCCTGGTAGCCGCGGTCGCCGTGGCCGCGATCGGGGTTCGCTCCGTCGCCGGCCGTCCCGCGTCGGGGCTGGGCATGGCGGGCATCGTGGCGCCTTGGACGATCGCGGCGCTGAACGCCGGCGGCGTGGCGGTGATCGCCGCGGCCGCGGTGGTCCCCGCGCTCTGGCGCCTGCCCGGTCCCGTGCCTGCGCGGGCGGCCGGCGGGGCTGCGGCCGCCGTCGCGGTGGTGGTGACTGCCAGCTTCCTGACCGCCGGACCGCTGGCGGGCTTCGCAGTCAGCGCGGCGAGCCTGGGCTCGATCGCCGCTACGGCGTCGTCGAGCGCCCGCAGGACGCCGCTGCCAGGCGGACCGCGCCGGCGGTCCGCCGACCTTGTCGCCTCGGGATCGCTGGTCGCTCTGGCGACCGTGGTCGCGACCGCAGGGGCATGGCTGCCGGCCGTATGGGTGCCTGCCCCGGAAGCCGGCAGCGCTCTACGCGCCCCGGACGGACTCACGTGGGAGGGGCTCCGCGGGCTCGGCGTATCGGACGGGGACCGGGGCGCTCTGCCGAACGCTGCCGACTACGTTGCGCACGTGGCATTCCAGGAAGGCCTGCCGTACGGCCGCACCTACCGGCTGCCGACCGACGGGGAGCGCCTGACGGTGTCCTCGTTTCGGTTCGACGAGCGCGAACGCCGCGTGCTGCGCCGCGAGAGCGTGGTCGCCATCTACGATCGGAGCTGGCTGCAGCGGACGATCTCCGAAGCGGGTGGCGTCGGCCGGCTGCTCCTTGACGCGGGCGCCGTGCCGGTGCGCCGGCAATGGCTGGCCGATGTCGCGCACACTCGCCCGGAGACAGGCGCAGCGATCGCGCTGGGCCTGGCGGCCGGCGGTATCTCGGTGGGCGCAGCGCTGTGGGCGCGTCCCGCCCGGAAGGGACGCTCGTGAGCGGGTCGGCAGGAACGGTCAACCTGATACTGGGCCTGTGCAGCCAGCGTCCCGTGGGCTGTTCGGACTCGGAGCACGAGTGTTCCTACCAGAGGAGCTACAAGCCGTTGGCGCAGCTCGCCTACCGCTTCCCTGACTCCCGCTGGATGTTCCATCTGGGCGGCGAGCTGCTGGAGTGGATCGATCGCCGGCACCCGGAGCTGATCATGCTGCTCCGCGAGATGGTCAAGCGGCGCCAGATGGAGCCTCTCGGCGGGGGCTTCTATGCGCCGGTGCTGCCGGTCATCCCCGCGCTCGATCGCGTCGGGCAGATCGAGAAACTGACGACCGAGTTGCGCGTGCGCTTCGGCACCCGACCTCGAGGGGTGTGGCTTGCCGACTGCGTTTGGGAGCCATCGCTGGCGCACTCCCTGGTGGGCGCAGGCATGGAGTTCACGTTCCTGGATTCCCGGCAGTTCCGGGCCACCGGCGTGGCCGGCGGCCAGCTCCACCGCGCCCATCTCACCGAGGACGAAGGCAGGGTGCTGTCGGTGATGCCCATCCACCATCGCCTTGGGGAGCTCATGGAGTCCGTTTCCCCGGAACAGGCAGTCGCGTCGCTCTGCCGCGCCGGTGACCTCGAGGGCAACCGGGTGGCGGTCGCCCTCGACGAGCCGGAAGACCTGGGCGACCTCCGGTGGCTGGAGCGCTTTCTGGAACTGGTCAGCGCCGACACGCGCATCGTGCCGACCACGCCGCGGGCGTACCTGCGGCGCCACGGCACCGACGGATTCGTCTACCTGGACTGCGGCATGGATGTCCGTCGCAGTTCGTCCTCGCGAACGGGCGCGGTGTCCGGAAGCGACCGCGGCGTGTTCCGCCGGCACGTGTCCCGGCTGCCTGACTGCCGTCTTCTCTACGCGAAGATGGTGCACTCTCACCTGCTCGTGAACCAGGTGCGCGGCGACCGCGAGCGGCGCCGTGCCGCGCGCAACGACCTGTGGCGGGGGCAGTGCGGCCACGCCTACTGGAGCCGGCCGGACGGCGGGATCCACACCCGCCGCACCCGCGATGCGGTCTACGAGGCCCTGCTGCAGGCCGAAGTGCAGGCACGCGACCAGACGTCGTTTCTGCCGTCCATCATGCGGACCGACTACGACATGGACGGACACCCCGAGCTGCTGTATCACGGCCGCCAGTACAACGCCTACGTGCACACGGCCGGCGGCATCCTGTTCGAGCTGGACTACCTGCCGGGCTCGGTGAACTACATGAACACGTTCACGCGCACGGAGGGCACGCGCACGGAGGGCCCGGGACCCGACCGGGCCGACCCCTATCTCAAGCGGGGGTTCGTGGATCACGTCCTGGCATCCGCGCCCACGGTCGCCGACTACACGAGCGGCTTTCGCTCCGCGCCCGGCCCGGTCGGCGAGCGGTACGCGGTGCAGTCCGTGGACGACGATCGCCTCACCCTGCTGCGCCGCGGCGTTGCCATCCCCGCGTCGACGCCGGGCGTCGGAGCCGACGGCTCGGTGCCGACCACGGACGGCTCGGTGCCGTCAACCCTGCACAAGTCCTATCGGTTCCGCGCCCGCTCGATGGAGGTCCGCTACGATCTCGCCGCGGACCGCGACATCGACGCGTGGCTCGGCGTGGAGATCAACCTTGCCGTCGCCGCCGGAAGCACGGCGCGCGCGGTCGGGCCGCGGGGCGCGCAACGCGTGCTCCGCCAACCCGTGTCGTTCGGCCCCACCACGCTGGTGGAGATCGACGATCCCGGCGGCGGAGCGCGGCTGACGATTCGTACCGGAGAGGCGCAGGCGGGGATCTATGCGCCCGTGCATGTCGGCGGCGAGTACCAGTACTGCGGGCTGGTGATCGCCTGGAGGCTGCGCTCCGGGGCGGGAGTACGGTGGACGCGCCGGGCATCGATCGCGTTCTCGCGTCTTCGCGCCGGGCGCGGCTCGTGTTAGCATGGCGGCCGAGGCCAATACTCACATGAGGGTGTTCACATGATGCTATCCGAACTGCGGCAACGCCTTGCGGCCCTCTGTGCCGACATCGACGCCGCATGGAGGCGTCTTTGACCCGGAGCAATCCGAGCGCCGCCTGGCCGAGCTCGAGGAGCTGACCGCGGCGCCCGAGCTGTGGAACGACCGCGCCGCCGCGGAGACGACCCTGGCGGAATTGAAGCGGCTCAAGGGCCGGATCGAACCCTGGAAGGGGGTGCGCGACTCCGCCGAAGAGTTGGAGACCCTGTGCGAGCTGGCCGAAGAGGAAAGCTCGGAGGAGCTTTCGGGAGAGATCGAGTCAGGCCTGGTCGCGCTGGAGGACCGTTTCGGCGCGCTCAATCTGCAGTCACTGCTGGCCGGCCCGCACGATCGCACCGACTGTTTCCTGACCATCCATGCCGGTGCGGGCGGCACCGAGGCGTGCGACTGGGTATCGATGCTGCTGCGCATGTACCTCCGCTGGGCGGAAGAGCGCTCCTTCGCCACCGAGGTCATCGACCTGACCGAGGCGGAAGGCGGCCTGAAGTCGACGACGGTTGAGCTCTCGGGGGAATACTCCTACGGCTACCTGCGTGCCGAGACGGGGATCCATCGCTTGGTCCGCATATCCCCGTTCGATGCCAACAAGCGCCGTCACACCACCTTCGCGTCGGTGTTCGCCTCGCCGGTGCTGGACGACACGGCCGACGTGGACGTGCGTCCCGAGGAGATCCGGGTGGACACGTACCGCGCGTCGGGCGCGGGCGGCCAGCACGTCAACAAGACCGACTCGGCGGTGCGCATCACCCACCTGTCGACCGGCATCGTCGTGCAGTGCCAGAACGAGCGCAGCCAGCACAAGAACCGCGCGACCGCGATGAAGGTGCTGCGCTCGCGTCTGTTCGAGCACCATGAGGCCGAGCGGCAGAGCAAGCTGGAGGCGATTCAGGGCGACAAGAAGGAGATCTCCTGGGGCAACCAGATCCGCTCGTACGTCTTCCATCCGTACACGATGGTGAAAGACCACCGCACCAGGCACGAGGACGGCAACCTGCAGGCGGTGATGGACGGACGCATCGATCCGTTCATCGAGTCATACCTGCGCCTGGCCGCAACCGCCTGAGAGGGCACGCGTGAGTGCCCGGCGTCGCCTGGCACTGCTCCTGGCGGCGTGGGGGGGGGGCGCCCCCGCCGGGGCCCCCCCCCCCCCCCCCCCACCCCCCGCCGGGGGGCGGGGGGGGGTGGGGCCCCCCGCCGGGGGGCGCGGCGGGCCGCCC
>JAPPNY010000182.1 GCA_028818385.1 Spirochaetaceae bacterium | reverse complement strand
ATTTGCATGAGGCATCCGATTCACTTCGTGTGGATATTTGGGTGAGGCAACACGGCATTGCCGGCGTCAGGCCGGGTGGATCGTCACGTAGTAAGGGGCGATCGTGCGCTCCTGGCGGTCGTGAAACGATGCGTACAGCTCGTCCTGGCCGGCATCCAGGTCCACCTCGAAGGCCGCAAGCGAGTCGCCGGCAGCGGTCTCGACCTGGTGGTTCCTTCCTCCCACGGTGAGCTGCGCCCAGCCGATGTCCAAGGCGACGCCTCCGCTGTAGTGCGGTGCGTCGTCCTCGCGGATCGCGTCCCTGCGCCACTCCACGTCGTCGCCGTCGATGCCGGCGTCCAGCGCGTGGCCGGCGTCTTCCGGCCAGCGCCGCAGCTCCACCCGGTAGCGGCCCGCGCGGCGCACTTCGATGGCCCAGAAGCCGCTGACGGCCAGTCCGGCGCGCACCTGGCGCTGGTTCCACGCGGTGCGGCACGCCTCGTTGCGCAGGTCATGGGTGGTGAGCCGCACCGGCTCGGCGTCCCCTCCGACGGCGATGGCGGCGTCGCGGTCGAACTGCCCGGAGACCCGTTCCCACCAGCGGTCGTAGCCGGCGCGCAGCTCCGCGACCTGCGTGGAGTTGGCGGCGGCGACGTCGCTGCGCTGGCCAGGATCGCGCTCCAGGTCGTACAGCTCGGTGCCGTTCACCAGCCGCCACCGGCCGCGCATCACCGCGCTCTTCCGCCACTTCATGGGGCGGGCGATCCGCTGGGTGTCGCTCACCACGATGCGCTCCTCCCACGCGGCGTCCGCCTCGGCGCGAGTCAGGGGCACGAGGCTGCTGCCGTGGAAGGAACGTCCGGCCGGCACGTCCAGGCCACACAGGTCGAGGATCGTCGGCATGAAGTCGACGTAGCTGGTGAGCGTGTGGACGTCGCGTCCGCCGGCCGCGCCCCCGGCGGGGTAGCGCAGCAGGAACGGCACGCGGTGGCCGCCCTCGTAGGGCGAGCCCTTCCGGCCGCGCATGCCGGCGTTGAAGCTCCCCGTCCCCTCGCGCGGGTGCTCGTCCGCGTCGAGCTCCACGCCGCCGGCGGTGCCGTTGTCGGTCATGAACACGACGATGGTGTCCTCGGCCAGTCCGAGCTCATCCAGGGCGCGCGTGAGCGTGCCGAAGTTTTCGTCGATGTTGGTGATCATACCGTAGAACCGCGCCCGGTCCTCGTGCCGAACGGCGCCGCGGTACCTCGCCACGTAGCGGGGCTCCACGTTCAGCGGGGTGTGCGGGGCGTTGGTGGCGATGTAGCAGAAGAACGGCTCGTCGCGGTGCTCCTCGATGAAGCGCAGCCCCTCGCGGAAGAACACGTCCGTGCAGTAGCCGGCGAAGCGCTCCGGCCGGCCGTTCACGTAGTAGGTGTCGTCGAAGTAGTCGTTCCCCCACGGGTCGCCGGTGTTTCCGATGCCGCCGCCGGCGTGGTAGACCGACCGTTCGAATCCGCGTTCGTGCGGCCGGAACGGCTGGCTGTCGCCCAGGTGCCACTTGCCGAAGTGGCCGGTGCGGTAGCCGGCTTCGCGCAGCGCGTCCGCCAGCGTCCACTCGTCCTCCCGCAGCAGCGAACGGCCGCCGATCGTGTGCCAGACGCCGGCGCTGTTGCAGTCGTGACCGGTCAGCAGACCGGCGCGGGTCGGCGCGCAGGTGGTGCCGACGTGGAAGTCCGTGAACCGGACCGCGTCCGCGTGGTGGCGGTCGAGGTTGGGGGTGCGGATCACATCGTTGCCGTGGCACCCCAGGTCGCCGTAGCCCTGGTCGTCGGTCAGAACGAAGACGACGTTTGGTCGTTTCATCTCTTCGCACTCTACTCGACGAAGCCAGCCGCGGTGTCGCCAGCAGCGCCCGGTTGCCCTTTCTCCAGCCGTCCCTGAAGCGCCGCTGACTCCGAGGCCATTGTCAGTGGTGCGGACACCTCGCGGACACGGTTGCCGCCGGTGTGCTCGATCGGGAGCGAATCATGGACGATCCGGCATACAAGCGACTGCTCACTCACCGACGTATCGTCTGGGACCTGCTCATCGGGTTCATCGCCCCCCTGCGCCCCGCCGGCTGGGCCGAGGCGCTCGACTTCGCCACCCTCCGCGACGGCGCCACCGAGAACATCACCGACGAAATGCGCCGGCGGCTCGGTGACGTGGTCTGGTCGATCGACCGCAGCGACGGCCGCGGCGGGGTGCAGACGCTGCACGTGGTGATCGAGCATCAGTCGAGCGTCGACTACTCGATGCCATTGCGGTTCCTGAACTATACGAGCCTGCTCTACCAGCGGCTGTACCGTGACCGCACCACGTGGAGCAAGGACGATCGGGCCGATCCGGTGCTGCACGTGGCGGTGTACAACGGCGACAAGCGATGGGACGCGCCGCTGACGCTCGCCGGGCTGGTGGAGCGGACGAAGCAGGACGGTCCGGCGCAGATCGCTGCGAGCTACGACGTGGTTGATCTGGCGGCGGTGAAGGCCGATGATCTGCCGCGAGCGAACCTGCTGCGGTGGGTCGCGGAGGTGGAGCAGGGTGCGCAGACGGGCGCGTTGCCGGAGCGGGTGCGGGAGTTGGGGGAATGGCTTGCGGAAGCGGGCGAACCGGGGCTGACGAGGAGCTTCGACCTGTGGCTGGGCGTCCTGGGCCGGAAGTGGGGCGTGGAGTTGCCGTCGATCCGTGAGTACGAGGGGGTAAGCGCCGTGTTGTTGGAGAAGATCGATCGCTGGGAAGCGGAAATCCTGGAACGGGGTATCGAACGGGGGCTTGAGCAAGGGATCGAACAGGGCATCGAACGGCAGAGGGCGTTGCTGCACCGCTTGGCGGCGCGGCGGTTCGGGCCGGCGGCGGCGGAGCGGCTGTCGGCGGTGCTCGCCGGCGTGACCGACGCGGATCGCCTCGCCGAAGCGGGCGAGTGGATCGTGGACTGCGCCACGACTGCCGACTTCCTGGCCCGCGTGAGCCGCACGGACGCGTAGCCACGGTGACGAATCCGTCCGTCAGGACGGGCGTTCGACGGTCACAATGCGGCCGGGTTGGAGCCGGACGTCGGCGCGGACGCGCGAGGTGAATCCGTCGGGCCAGACGATGGACAGCGCGTCGATGCGGGGCCGGCCGGCAGGCCGAAGTGGAGGCGCGGCGGCTCGCCCGACAGGTAGCCGGCGGTGCTGCGCATCTGCCGTACGTAGGTGCCGGCCGAGGTGACCAGCGACACGCGCGCCCCGAGGGCGTAGCGGTTGCCCGATCCCGGCAGGCGCAGTGCCACCTGCAGGCTGGCGCCGCCGCACAGTCGGTTCTCGAACACCACCGCCGGCGACAGCAGGTTGTTGACGGCGACGAAGTACCACCGGTCCTCCTCCTTGCGGGTGGGGCGGTACGGCTTCATGTCGGTGGCGAACAGCTCGTCAGAAGATCGCGTTGCGGCCGTCCAGGTTGCCGAGCACCAGGGCCAGGTCCCCGTCGCCGTCCAGGTCGCTGGTGGCCACACTCGAGCCGTTGGATCTCCACGACCACCACGGCGGGACCGTTCCCCGCGGCACTTCCAGCGGTTGCCAGGCACAGCGCCGTCACCAGCACGGCCGCCCCGGCCGGAGTCAGGTCGGAGCGCAGCCTCACCCGCGCGGCGGCGCGGCGCCCGCCGTGCGGTCGACCAGCTCCGCGCCGATGAAGTCGGCCAGCTCCCGGCCCACCGTCACCATCCGGTCGGCGGTGGCGCCGCCCGAGTGATCGATGCGGATGGTCCGCTCGTCGGCGTCGATCAGGCTCAGGGTCACAAAGCTGCGCGGCTTGCTGCGGCCGAGCGGCAGCCGGCTGGGGGCGTACCGCGACGGGTCCAGCGGCGCGCTGTCGACCGGGCCTCCCCGCAGATACTCGCTGACCTCGACGCACCGGATCGACGACAGCTCGATGGCCGTGCGCTTGAAGAGGAACGCCAGGCCGATCTGCCGTTCGCAGGTGCCGGCAGTCGACTTGAAGATCCAGCAGTCGCGGTACGCCGCCCCGAACAGGCACAACGCGATGATCCCCAGCGGAACCACGTCCGCCGGCAGCGTGACCGGACGGCCGCCGTCGGCGGTCGCCACCACCATGCCCACGATCAGCATCACGCCGATCCCGGCCATCATCACCCGATAGCCGACCGACATCCCCAGC
Source organism: Spirochaetaceae bacterium (assembly GCA_028818385.1). The sequence goes on along the minus strand of JAPPNY010000182.1, from coordinate 6,565 downwards.
ACCATCTCCTCCGACACCGTCCCATCGGGACTGCGGCGCTGCCGACTGCGGAGAATGAGGCGGGACGAAGAGAGCAGCATGGCTCAGCGTACCCGTTTCTGCCTTTACTCCGCCTGCTGCCAGCGCTGCCGCAGCCGTTCCCCCCAGCGGTCCAGCAGGTCGCGCGGCGTGCCGGGACGCAGCGGCCGGCGCTGCAGGGAGCGCTCGGTCTCCGTCAGCCGCTGCCGGCAGTCGGCGATCACGCCGGCCAGCGCCGCATCGCCCGCCAGGTTGCGGGTCTCGCCCGGGTCCCGCTCCAGGTCGAAGAGCTGCTCCACTCCCCGTTCCGCGTTGGGTCCGGGCGGCAGATAGTCCTCGACCTCGGCCGGGCGGTACTCGGTGACGTACTTGTAGCGGGGCGTGACGATGGCGCGCGCCCAGTAGTTGCTCTCGATGAAGGCGTGCTGGCGCCAGTCCGCGCCGCCGCCCTCCAGCAAAGGACGGATGCTGCCGCCCAGCAGCCCCGGTGGCGGCGGTACGCCGGTGTAGTCGCACACGGTGGGGAGCACGTCCACGCCGGAGATGAAGTGCTCCCGGTCGTAGGCCCCCTTGGGCAGCATCACGCCGGCGCCGAGGCAGGCGGCGATGAACGGCACCCGGATGCTCTCCTCGTAGAGGGTGAACTTCTGGAACATCTGATGCCGGCCGGCGGCCTCGCCATGGTCGGCCGTGAACAGGATCAGGGTGTCGTCGCCGTGACCCGTGGCCTCCAGCGCGGCAAGCACCATGCCGATCTCCGCGTCCACCTTCTCCACGAAGCGGTACAGGTTCCACGCCAGGGCGCGCCACTGCAGCTCCGACCAGCGGCGCGTACGGCGCAGGATCGGCCAGTGGATGAGGCAATCGTCGTCGCGGCGCACCACGCGGTGGGTCATGGTTTCCGGCTCGTCGTACTGGAAGTTCGCCGGCAGCGGCGGCAGATCGCCGGCGCTCAGGATTCCCTGCTGCACCGGGTCGGGAATCGGCGTCTCCTCGAAGTCGTGCCCGTACTCGCACACGTCGTGCGGGTTGACCATGCCGATCTGCAGGAAGAAGGGCTCTCGCCCGCCGGGCCCGGTGAGGAACTCCACCACGGAGCGGGTGGTTGCCCCATCGTAGTACTCCCCGCCGCCGGCCCCGACCAGGCGCTTGCCGACGTAGAGGGTACGGAAGCTCTCCGTGACGTCGCGGCCGGCGATGTGCCACTTGCCGGCGTGGTAGGCAGGAAAGCCGTGGGCGTTGAGATGCGCGCCCAGGTCGGGGAGGTCGTCGTGCAGCACGCCCCGGTTGTGCGGCACGCCGGTCTCGGAGGAGTACCTTCCGGTCATCCAGCTCGAGCGTGCCGGCGCGCAGACCGGATCCGTGCAGTAGGCGCGCATGAAGGACAGGCCGTTGCGCTGCAGGCGGTCGATGTTGGGTGTGGCGAGATGGCGGTTGCCGTACGCGGAGACGGCATCCCACGTGTGTTGATCGGTGTGCAGGAAGATGATGTTGGGAGGCGAGCTCACGCCGTACCCCCCTTGGATGCCGTGCTTGCCACCCAAGTCTGGAACAGCCCCGATGCCACGGCCACGGTGCCGCGGCCGTCCACCCAGTAATAGGTGGGCGGCAATCCGCGGCCGTGCGCGCACCACCCGGTGAAGGCGCCCAGAGCCGCGTCGGGCGGCGGCCACTGCCAGACCCCGATAGGGGTCAGCCGCACCGGCTCGCGCAGCCGGTCCAGCTCCTCCAGCAGTGCCAGCTCGCAGGCCTCCTGCAACTCCGGGAGGATGTCGAGCAGTGCCCACGGCGTGGTCAGCGGCCGGGTGCCGCTCCACGTTGCCGCCGCCAGGGTGACGCCGTTCACGTCCAGCCGGATCGGCCGCGCGGCGTCCCGCCCGGGCGCTCCCAGCGTGCCGGTGGCACGGTGACGGCGATAGGAGCCGCCGGCGTCGTTGCGTATCTCGATCTGCCAGTCTCCGATGAGGCTGCGCCAGCGGTCGGCGGCGGCGCGGAACGCATAGGCAGCGTGCTCGCCGCTGGTGGTGTTGCGAGCGGTTACGCGATAGTCGGTCTCACCCGTGGCGGATGAGCGGGCGCGGTTCACCTCGACGCTGCCGATCGCCAGCCGGGTCACCGGCGCGGGCTGGTACCCGCTCCAGAAGTTGGGCAGGACTCGGTAGACGGTGACGGCCCCCGTCGCCGGCGCAGCCTGCCGGTAGTAGTCCCGCAGCGTGGCCACCAGTTCGGCACCGAAGCCGGGTTGCTGCTGCGAGTGATTCTGATCGAACGACCAGTGCAACACCGGCGCCGCGGCGCCGGTTGCCGTAGTGCCCCTCATCCCCATTGCCACCGTACAGTAGCGGACTTGGGCTCTGTCCCTCCGGGACCGTGCTCAGGGAGCACGCGCGTCGCCACGCGCCGTCTTGACCTCAGTCTGCAAATGTCATGAACGTAGGACATGCTCACGGTTCGGCTCCCTGAAGAGATCGAGGCACGGCTGCAGGCGTTGGCGAAGGCCACCGGCAGGAGCATGAGCTACTACGTCCGACAGGCCATCGTCGAGAAGCTCGAAGAGATGGCAGACGCCCACCTCGGTGCGGCGGTCATGGAACGCATCCGCAGTGGGGAGGAACGGGTCCTAAGCTCCGCAGACACATGGCATGGTCTGCCATGAGCAAGCCTGCTTGACGGCGGCAGCGAATTCTTCGCGAGCCGCCGAAAGGTTGCGAACCCGACGGCTCACCGGCCAAGAATGTCGCGCTCAATTCGTGGCGTCATCCCAAGACTCAAGCTCCGCGGAGCCTGACTCGACAGCCGCGATGCGCCGTCTGATCTCATCGGCCCAAGCGGACGCAGCATCCGGATCCGCGGGGTCATCAAGACTTGCAAGGAGCTCCCTGGCAACCTCAGCACGGCCCTTCGAGTCCAGGCGAAGCGCGTCGGCAAGGAGGGCCTCCGCAGTCTTGGTCATGCCGTTACGGTACGCCGCAGGCGGTCGCTCAACAAGCAAACCGGCGTCCCCAGCCGGTTCTCGCAGCGGATCACTCCGCCTGCTTCCAGCGCTGGCGCGGCCGTTCGTCCCAGCGAGCCGGTGGTCTTCGCGCCACGTCAGCTCGGCGGCTTCAGCGCCAGATCGAGCGTTGCGGTCCCGCCGTCCTCGACGGTCACCTCATGGGTCGACGAGCCCAGCAGCTCGTGCCAGACCTCCACTTGGTAGGTGCCGGCCGGCAGATTAGGGATGCTGAAGCTACCGTCCACGGCGGTCACGGCCGCGTACGGGTGCTCGAGCACGACGCCGAATGCGTTCATCCACGGGTGCACGTCGCACTTGATGGCGAACGGATCGGTCTCGACCTTGTCGAACACGTGCTCGAGCTCCGTTTGGAACTTCGGCATGGCCTGGTTGAACTCCTGGTTGACCTTGCCGAATACGTGCACGTTGTGGAGCGTGCCGTCGGGATTGAGGATCCTGACCGTCTGGCCGACGCGCGCGATCAGGATGTGGGGGTCGTAGATGCAGCCCGACTGGGTGAAGACCACTTCCGACTCGGCGGCGGGGAACTCCATGTCCGGGAGCCCGGACTTGACCTGGATCAGGACGTTGGCGAGTCTCTTCGTCGTATCGTCGAGCAGGAACGCCTGCTCGGTCTTGGGGTACTCGGCGTTCTTTTCGGCGCAGACCGGGTCCGCCTCCATGTTGAGCACTGCCGGCTTGCGCCTGACTACGCCCTCGAACGTGATCCTGCCGCGAATTGCTGCGTTGAGTGCGATCGGTGCCGCCTCGGCTCCCTTCCGCTGGTCCCTCTCGGGTTCCATGTGCAGGTCACGGGCCACACGGAACCCTACCGAGTCATGAGACAAGTAGGTCTTGTAAGAAGCGCGATTGGCCGATCTGAGATTCCCCGCTCTGTCCGTATAGCTGCCACCTCGCAAGATCCTGAGGTCATCGGTATCCGAATCGCTGCTGGCTTGACAGTCTTCTGTCCATGCAATCCCGTTAGCCGGCGCTCCGATGTAGTTGTGATGATAGCAATCCTCGGTCCATTCCCAAACATTACCATGCATATCAAATACCCCGAACGAATTGGGATTGTACATGCCTACCGGCTGAGCTCGATTGTAGAACACCCCGCTATCGAACACACCGTCTCCATCGGTGTCGATTCTCCCATCGAAGTTCGCCTGCGTGCTCAATATGGTTTCCCCCGTATGCCATGGCGCAATTGTGCCAGATCGTGCAACGTACTCCCACTCAGCCGACGAAAGTAGGCGGTACTGCCGTCCTGATCTCTCCGATACCCACTCTATGAAGAGCTGCGCATCGTGCCAGCTCACACTCGCAACAGGATAGGGGGACTCACCTATCAGATCCAGCCCTTGCCTCTTCAAGAAATCAGGCAACAGGAAAAGAAGACCGAGCACTGTATCCGAGTCCTCGTCTTCAAACAGGTCGTCGAGCCACTGGCCGAACGCAACAACTGCTTCGGTACGAACGTCAGCACGACACCCTCCAGTAGTTGCACACCAGTTCCACTCTCGTACCGTGACTTCAAAAACGCCGACGGCAAAGGGGCGGGGTAGCGATACTTCGTGCGATCCGCCCATTGCGAACGAACCAGCGGGTATTACTACCATCTCCGGACAAATGTCGCAGTCTTTGAACCGCCGACCTGGTTCAGTATCGTCGGCTTCTTTTTGAAACGTCTGACCCCACAATGACGTGACGCTAACGACGTATAGGAGGATCAATAGGCGCTCAGTTCTCATATTGCTCTACCCCATGCTGTGCCTAGCCAAGGTTAGACTGTTGACCACGCCAATCGGTGTGGTCAACACCTCGGCCTGATCTTCACTGCTCTTCCAACACGCAATGGCCGTATGCCCATCACGGTCAGCCCTCGGCGCTCATCAGTCGAAGTGTTGGCAGCCCGAGGGCGATGCACCACGCGCTCGGTCCGTGCGAACATCGGAGGCGTGGCAGGAGCCGCCGTTCCCATCCGGGCGATCACCTCAGATCCGGGCCGGCACTGGTTCGGCTACTACGACAAGCTGCAGTTCGACCCCACCAGCCGCTACGTGCTGGGCATGCGAGTGGATTTCGAGGGCCGCCAGCCGCGGCCGGACGACAGCATCGCGGTGGGCGTCATCGACCTGCAGGCAGGAGACGCGTGGCGGGAGGTCGGCCGCACGCGGGCATGGTGTTGGCAGCAGGGCTGCATGCTGCAGTGGATACCCGGCTCGGAGCGCAGGATCATCTGGAACGACCGGGAGGGAGACCGGTTCGTCTCGCGCATCCTGGACGTGGATTCCGGCGCGTCGCGCACGCTGCCGGCGGCAATCTACGCGGTCGCGCCCGACGGCCGCACCGCCATCGGCACCGACTTCCGCCGGCTCGCCGACATGCGGCCCGGCTACGGCTACGCCGGCGTTCCCGACCCCAATCGCGAGGTGCCTGCGCCGGAGGACGCCGGAGTCTACACGCTGGATCTGACTGCGCACGACGCGGAGCCGGAGCTCGTCATCCCGGTGGCCGACGTCGCCGCCCTGCCTTACCCTCACGGCGACATCAGCTCCGCCAAGCACTACTTCAACCACCTGCTGTTCAACACCGACGGATCGCGCTTCATCTTCCTGCACCGCTGGCGGTGGGGCGACGGCAGAAGGACGAGGATGCTCACCGCCGCCCGCAATGGATCCGACCTGCACGTCGTCGACGACTACGGCAGGATGTCGCACTTCATCTGGCGCGATCGAGAGACCATCCTGGGCTGGTCCTGGCGACCGAGCGCGGAAGCGGCGTTCTACCTCCACCGCGACCAGAGCGACGAGGTGAGCGTCATCGGCCCGGGCACCATGACCGGCGACGGACACTGCACCTACCTAGCCGACACCGACTGGATCCTTAACGACTGCTACCCCCAAGGCGGCGGACGGATGCAGGACCTGTACCTCTTTCACGTGCCGACCGGCCGCCGGATCGACCTCGGCTCCTTCCACGCGCCTCCAGAGTACACGGGGGAGTTGCGGTGCGACCTGCACCCCCGTTCCGATCCCTCCGGCCGCTACGTCACCATCGACTCCGCGCACTCAGGCGGCCGGCAGATCTACTTGCTAGATGTCGGCGAATTGATCAAATTGCCAGTACCCGTCGATGGACATCGGAACTGATTGTCTCGGACCCCTCCGCTACGATCACCGCCAGACGCTATGGCACCACTATCGTTCCTATGCCCTGTTATTCGACGAACTGTCGGCGCAGTATCAATCGTGCGCAAGCCACATGCTTGACTTTCGTCGCGCCAATTTGTCCGAGCCACTCTTCGACCGATTTATCGCTGCCCTTCAGATCCGGTATTCGCGCTCTTTCCATGTCGGTTATCTTCAATATACATGGTACCAGAGACCCGCGCGGCCGGGTAGTTCGTCGGAGCCCGGCCGGAACTCCTCGAATTCAAAAGTTCGAGCGTTTACGTTCGGCCGCTGCCAGCTCGTCGTTCCAGGAGCGGTAACCCCGGCTTATTCGCGTAGGAGAGGAGAAAAAGTAGGCGCGTCCGCCGATTTGCAG